>CALKHD010000084.1 GCA_938092195.1 uncultured Flavobacteriales bacterium
TGGTCGTGGCCTTTGTGGTTGGAGGGTACTTTGGAAGCAAAGTGGCCCTGTCCTTGGACCCCCTGAAAGTCCGGCTCGCCTTCGGTCTGGTGATGCTGTTTGTCGCCGTGCGAATGATCATCCAAACCACAAAAAGCCTCTGGGATGCCTGATATGCTGAAAAACGCCATTCGACAAGCGGCCTTGGAGGCCACCGGAACCGTTCGCGCACACCGGAGGCACATCCATTTGAATCCAGAGCCTTCCTTCTCAGAGGAAAAAACCGGAGCCTATGTGGCCAACGCCTTGAATGACATGGGCATCGTATACAGCACCGGTTGGTGCGCCGATCGGGGCGCCGCTGGAATTGTGGCCCACATTGAAGGTTCTGAACCCGGCGTGAAGCAAATGGCATTGAGGGCAGACATGGACGCTCTGCCCATCCAAGAGGTGGAACGGCCCCATGCCAGCCAGGTGCCTGGGTGGATGCACGCCTGCGGCCACGATGCCCACACCGCCTGTCTGCTCGGGGCAGCTCAAGTCCTTCAAGACACCAAGCACCTTTGGAAGGGCACGGTCCAATTGATTTTCCAGCCCGGAGAAGAAATTCTACCCGGTGGTGCATCGCTCATGGTGACCGAAGGGGCCTTGGCCAAAAACGCCTCCACAACGGGCCCTGGACGGGCTTTCGAACCCCACGTTCAGGGCATCATTGGTCAACATGTCTACCCTCAGCTCGACGCAGGCACGGTTGGGTTTAGAAGTGGTGCATACATGGCCGCTGCAGATGAGATTCAAATTCGGATTTACGGCCAGGGTGGACACGCCGCACTCCCCCATCGCACCGCAGATCCCGTGGTGGCTTCTGCCCACATCATCACCGCTTTGCAGACCGTCGTGAGCCGCAATTGCGACCCCATTCAGCCGGCTGTTTTGACCTTCGGAAAGATCAGTGGTGGTCATGCCCGCAATGTGATCCCCAATGAAGTGGTGCTCGACGGCACCCTGCGGACCTATGACGATTCCACCGCCAAGTCCCTTCGTGCTGCCATAGTGCGCATCGCTGAATCCACTGCACAAGCCATGGGAGCCCGGGCCGAGGTCGACATTGCTGTGGGTTACCCTGCGGTCGTCAACGACCCTGAGTTGACCGCCAAGTGCAAAAAGAAGGCCCAGGAACTGTTGGGTTCAGAGCGGGTCGTGGACCTCCCATTGCGCATGACGGGAGAAGACTTTAGTTATTACCAAAAGGTGGTGCCTGGCTGCTTCTATCGCTTGGGCACGGGCGGCGATGGCCCTGGGTGTCGCTCTGGACTCCACACTTCAGAGTTCGACATCAACGAAGATGCCCTTCAAACAGGGGCAGAAATGATGGCCTGGCTGGCCGCTACAGAAGAGCCTTGAGCAGAGGGTTCAGTTGGCTACTTCGCTCATGAATTTGATGCGAACCAGCCGGACTTCCTCCTCACTGTAAGCATCTTCCATTTCCTCCATGACTTCGGCGACGGTTCCTTCCGCGCTTTCCATGAAGCATTCCCAGAGCTCTTCGATGCTGTCTTCATCGAGGTACTCTTCAATGACATAGTCCAGCCCCACTTTGGTGCCAGAGGCCACAATGCCTTCAATGGAATCGAGCAACTCATCCACAGTACATTTCTGAGCGTTGGCGATGTCTTCCAAGGACATCCGCCGGTCCAGCTTTTGAATGATGTTCACTTTCCCGGCATTCCGTCCAGCGACGCTGCGGACCACCAGGTCGCTCATGCGTTCGATGCCTTCGCTTTCAATGTGCTTTTGAATCAACGCAATGAAGGGTGCTCCAAACTTGCGAACCTTGGATGCGCCGACGCCATTGATCATCAACAGCTCGTCTTCTTTGCAAGGGTAATGGGTGGCCATCTCTTCCAAACTGGGGTCGGAAAAAATGACAAATGGAGGAAGCGTAAGGCGGTCCGCTTCCGACTTTCTAAGGCTCTGAAGCATGTCCAAAAGAGGCTGATCCAAAGCCACTCCAGACGCTTCTGGCTCTACCGACCGCACACGAATGCCCTTGTCTTTGTACAGCGTAAACTCACAGGGACTCTCCATGAAGGCCACACCGGCCTCGGTCAGCGAAAGCACGCCAAACTCTTCGGTCTTCTTGCTTAAAAAGCCGGCCAACACAATTTGACGAATGATCCCGTCCCAAGCTTCTGCCGGGGCCAGTTCTTCGCCCGACCCATTGAAGTCCGCAACCTTTTCACCAGCATAAGTGGACGTCTCTTGCGTCTCATTGCCCAGCAACACATCCCGCAGGAACCCTGCGCGGTGTCGTCCTCCAGTCGCCTTGACCAGGTTCAACAAATGAACGGCGATGTCTTTTCCCTCGTAGGGCTCTGGCGGATTGCGGGCGTTGTCGTCCATGTCCCAACCCGGGCCATTCTTTTCGTCGAATTCTTCACCGAAATAGTGGAGGATGTACTTCCTTCTCGAAGTTGGCGTTTCGGCGTAGCCCGAAACCTCTTGCAGCAACTGCATCCCGATTTCTCGTTCCGCAATGGCCTTGCCCGACAGGAATTTCTCCAGCTTTTCCATGTCCTGAAGGCCATAGAACGCAATGCAATGCCCCTCTCCTCCGTCGCGACCCGCTCGGCCCGTTTCTTGGTAGTAGGCCTCCAAAGACTTGGGCATGTCGTAGTGGATGACAAACCGCACATCCGGTTTGTCGATGCCCATTCCAAATGCGATGGTGGCCACAATCACATCCACATCCTGCATCAGGAACTGATCCTGTTTTCGGCTGCGCTGTGCTGAATCCATGCCCGCATGGTAAGCCGCAGCTCGGACGCCATTGACTTTGAGTGTGTCGGCGATTTCCTCAACCTTCTTTCGACTCAGACAATAGACAATTCCGCTCCGGCCTCGGTTTTCTATGGCGTGCTGTACCACCTGTTTAAGGGCGTCCACCTTGGGACGCACTTCGTAAAAGAGATTGGGGCGATTGAAGCTGGCCTTGAAGACGTCAGCTTCGAGGATGCCCAAATTCTTCTGAATGTCATGTTGAACCTTCGGGGTGGCCGTGGCCGTCAAAGCGATGATGGGAAACTGACCGATTCCGTCGATGATTTCTTTGAGCCTTCGGTATTCCGGACGGAAATCATGTCCCCACTCAGAAATGCAGTGGGCCTCATCAATGGCAAAAAAGCTCAGCCTCACCGACCGCAGAAAGTCGGCGTTCTCCGCTTTGTTCAAGGATTCTGGTGCCACATAAAGAAGCTTCGTGCGGCCCGTGGCCACAGCTTCTTTCACCCGAGCCATCTCCAATTTGCTCAAAGAGCTATTGAGGAAATGTGCAATGTCCGGATCATCAGAGTGGCTCCGAATGGCGTCCACCTGATTCTTCATCAGGGCAATCAAAGGGCTGACGACAATGGCCGTCCCTTCTTGAATCAAGGCGGGCAACTGATAGCAAAGGGACTTGCCTCCGCCTGTCGGCATGATGACGAATGCATTCTTTCCAGCCATCAAGCTGGTCACCACTTGTTCCTGCTCTCCCTTGAATTGGTTGAATCCAAAGAACCGCTCCAATCCTTCGTGGATCGAGGCTCCGACAAGTGAGTCAGCATTTACAAAAGGGTCAACGGGAGTCTCCATCTAACTTTGATGATTTCAAGATAGGGTACGGGAGGACGAATTCTGTCCATTCTGCCCGTCCGATTTGCAAATAGAGGTCCCTCATTCACGCATGACCAAGCCAACACCCGAATCCCTAGAGGCTGCTCGCCGCACCATTGATATGGAGGCCAAAGCCATTGGCCAGCTGAGCGGGCGAATTGGGGATGGTTTTGAACGGATCGTCCAATTGATTTTGAGTCAAGGACATCGAAGCGGAAAACTGGTATTCACGGGCATTGGAAAGAGTGCAGATGTGGCACGAAAAACCGTCGCCACGTTGAACAGCACGGGCACGCCATCGGCTTTTCTTCACGCTGCTGACGCCCTTCATGGTGATTTGGGTTTGGTGGGAGATGAAGATGTTGTGGTGGCGGTCTCCAAAAGCGGAGCCACGGCCGAAGTGGTGAAACTGCTGCCCTTGCTTCAGTCGCGTAAAATCGCCATGGTGGCCATGGTCGGGAATGTGGACAGCCCTGTGGCCAGGGCATCAGAACACGTTTTGGATGTGAGCGTGGAACAAGAAGCCTGCCCCCATGACCTGGCCCCCACCACGTCTTCCGCTGCTCAATTGGCCATGGGAGACGCATTGGCTATGGCCCTTATGGCGGCGCGCGGATTCAGCAGTGAAGATTTTGCACGTCACCATCCCGGAGGAAGTTTGGGCCGGCGCTTGCTGCTCAAGCTCGGTGACGTGTTGGAGCCAGCTCACCGCGTATATGTGGGCCCAGACAGTGGCCTGAAAGACGTGGTTCCTGCTGTCTCTGCTGGCCGAGTAGGTGCTGTGGCCGTCTTGGAAAACGGCGAAGAAGAAGGCCGACTTTTGGGCATTGTCACCGACGGGGATTTAAGGAGGGCACTGGAACGCGACCCCAAGGAATGGGCCAGCTTGACGGCCCAAGATGTGATGCAGACCCAGCCTCAATGCCTGGCGCCGGACACCTTGGCCGCAGATGCGCTCGAGCGTCTTGAAAGCCATCGCATTTCCCAAATTGTGGTCCAAGAAGAGAAAGGACGTTTCGCCGGGTTTGTCCACCTCCATCAACTGATGGACGCTGGCATCCGATGACCCCAACACCCATGAAAGGCCAAGAAGACAAACAGGACGAAATGGGGTTCATGGACCACCTCGAGGAATTGAGGAAGCGGCTCTTCTTTTCCCTGATTTTCATCCTGACAGCCGCAACCGTCGTGTTTGTGTCCAAGGACTGGGTCTTCAACCACCTGATTTTTGGGCCGCGAAACCCCGACTTTATCACCTTCCGCGCTTGGTGCGCATTGAGTCACATGACCGGGGCGGGTGACGCCCTTTGCGTGACCGACATCACCTACGAGCTCATCAACACCTCCATGCTCGGCAACTTCTCTGCCCACATTTTGGTGTCCGCCATCGGCGGATTCATTGTGGCCTTCCCCCTGACGTTTGGTCAATTTTGGCGGTTCATCAAACCCGGACTCCACGGCGCTGAGGCTTCTCAAGTTCGGGGGGTGACCTGGGCTGCCAGCGTCCTGTTTTTCATGGGGGTTTCTTTTGGCTACTTCGTGATTGCCCCCTTGAGCCTTCAGTTTTTGGGCCATTACGAAATTGGAGATGTGCAGGCGCGGATCGCCCTGATGAGTTACCTCAAGACTGTCGCCAGCATCACCCTGGCGGCCGGACTCATTTTCCAAGTGCCGGTCATCATTCACTTTTTGGCCAAAATGGGCCTGGTGACCCCTGCCGGACTTCGAAAGTTTAGAAAACACACCTTGGTGGCGACCTTGATTGTCGCAGCCATCATTACCCCTCCAGACCTCACCAGTCAGGTGTTGGTGGCCATGCCCGTGTTGGGACTTTATGAAATCGGCATCCTTCAGGCCAAGCGAATTGTTCGCCGTCAAAACGCCGAAGAAGCCAAATCAAGCCGCTCCGAATCATGAAGCTGACCGCCCACAACATTGTAAAACAATACGGCCGTCGAAAGGTGGTGAACCAAGTGGGATTTGAGGTCCAAACTGGAGAGGTGGTGGGTCTTTTAGGGCCAAACGGAGCAGGAAAAACGACCTCGTTCTATATGGTCACTGGACTGGTTCAGCCCGATGGGGGAACGGTCAGTTTGGAGGACAATACCGGAACGGTGCACGACATCACCAGAGAACCCATGTACCGCAGGGCCAAGCGGGGCATTGGATACCTGCCCCAAGAGCCCTCTGTATTTCGGAAACTCAGTGTAGAGGACAACATCATGGCCGTCTTGGAGCTTCACAGGAAAGACCCCAACGACAGAAAGGCCCGGCTCGAAAGCCTCCTCGAAGAGTTTGGCTTGTCCCACGTCCGGAAAAACCGCGGTGATGTCCTGAGTGGCGGAGAAAAACGGAGGACCGAAATTGCCCGTGCCTTGGCGGCAGACCCTCAATTCATTCTGCTCGACGAGCCTTTTGCCGGGGTCGACCCCATCGCCGTGGAAGACATTCAAACCATTGTTTCGCAGCTTCGCACCAAGGGCATCGGCATCCTGATCACCGATCACAATGTGCAGGAGACCTTGCACATCACAGACCGGGCTTACCTTTTGTTTGAAGGACAAATCCTCAAGGCTGGAACGGCCGAAGAGCTCGCGGCAGACCCTCAGGTCCGCAAGGTGTACCTGGGGCAAAACTTTGTGCTCCGCAGCGCCATCAAAGACCCCAGCGCGGACAACCCGTCTTTGGATTGAAAAAGGTTTAGCTCCGGCGTGACATCATTTCTGCCACGTATTTGCCCACCACATCGAATTCCAAATTGACGGCGTCGCCGACCGATAGGGCATGAAACCCGGTGTGCTCCCAAGTGTATGGGATGATGGTCACCGAAAACCCTTCTGGGGCCGCATCCACCACCGTGAGCGAGACCCCATTGACAGTGATGGACCCCTTTTGCACGGTCAAGTGATGATCGGCCACACTGTGTTCAAACCGCAGATTCCAAGAGCCGTCCCGCTCCTCAATGGCCTGAACCCTGGCCGTGGTGTCCACATGGCCTTGGACGATGTGGCCATCCAAGCGGTCGCCCACTTTGGTGCACCTTTCGAGGTTGATGCGGTCACCGGTTTTTCGTTCGCCGAGGTTCGTTCTGTTGAGGGTTTCCTCCACTGCCGTCACCGTGTAGAGGTCTCCCTCCACGTCGACCACGGTCAAACAGACGCCATCGTGGGCCACACTTTGGTCCACCTTCAGTTCGGTTGCCAAAGGTGATTTTACCGTGAAATGACGGTTGGTCCCCTCGTTGCTGAGGGCCGTGATGGTGCCTAAAGTTTCAATGATGCCTGTGAACATGGTGGGGTCATTCTTCGCTTGACTTCAACCCTCCAAGCAGTTGTAAAGTTCCAGAAAACCGTTCGGGGACCACGCCAATCAATCGACGCGTGTAGGCCACACAGGTGTAGTGGTAGGTCCCATCCGCACACACCTCTCCAGTGCCCATGTGCTCACCGCTCCAATTCAAGTCTGGGTCTTGGGTGCGCCACACCATTTCCCCCCAGCGATTGAACGCCCGAAAATCCACGCTGTCCACGAATTTCCATGGAAAGGGCCGATACAGGTCGTTTCGACCATCCAGGTTGGGCGTGAACACATTGGGCAGAAAATAAAACGGGCAGTTGTCTGTGCATACGGTGTCCCCAATCGCGCTTTCATTTCTCTGCAATGCCCCGCTGGGACCCGGCATCAAGCTGTCCAACGAAGTCAAGGCCCAACAGCCTGCTATCGACCCCCCAAGCTCGTCTGCATCCAGCACCAAACTGGTGTCAGACGGCTGATCGATTTCCAGAAGCCACTTCAACTCACCACCCAAGCTGTCACTGCGATACAGGTTGTACCCCATCACGTCATCTGCGCAAGTGGGGGTAGACCAACTGACCGTTACCGTCTCTTCGGCACAATTGGCCAGAACCTCGAACGCTGGAGGACAGGGCGGCTCCAAATCAAATGGGGTTGCACATCGAACCGCACTCCAATTTTCAATCGGGTCCAAAATGCCCGTTGAGCCGTAGGTCCCCAGCGTTCGAACCCGATAGCACATGGGGACGCCGTTGACCAGCCCTGTATCGGTCAGCAGGGGAACCGGCAAGGTGTCCATCAACGAAAGGCTTCCGTCTTGTAAGACCCGATGGAACACATAGGCCGTATCAAACCAAGGCCTGCCTGGAGGAACCGTCAATGTGATTTGATTGTCTGCAGGTGTCAGCTGCAAAATGGGAATGGGCGCAGGCGTGGAGGTTCCAATGATGTCGGTTCCGCTCCAACATACAACCCGGTATGACCACTGCGGGGTTTCGCTGTTGATGCCCGCATGAACCGCAATCGTATCCAGGGTCCCCAGCGATGGCGAAGTGGGCCCTTCGAGCAATGTCTCCCAGGGTTGACCTGCTGCCGGTCGCGCTTCCAACACATACCGATATGGACCAGGGAAGGCGACCAAAGTGTCTGCGTCAGATGGCGGAGACCATCGCACCTCCACTTCGCCCAGCGATTCATCCGAAACCTCCACGGAAGCGCCCGTCATGACCGGCACGCCCTTGTCGATCACAGCACAAGCCTCACCTCCCACTTTGCTCTTCGCTCCATTGGGCATCACCGCCACGACCCGGTAACAATAGGTGGCACCAAAACTCAGCGTCTCCACATCCAAGAAGGCGTTGTTGGACAACCCTTGAACGAAGGCAATCTGATCGTAACCCGTGCCTCCGGGCATCCCCACCTCACAATGGCCAGAGACAACGGCGTAGGTACCGATCCTTCGGTGCACTTCATATCCGCCAAGACTTTGCATGGACTCGGTGTATGAATCGGTGCACGGATGCTCCGCCCAATCCAATTCTACGGCATTGCCAATCGGTGCAGCTTGCATGCCCGTCACCGGTCGCGCCAACACTTTGACATTGACCGTTTCCACATCTGACAGTGGCACGGCATCGTTGTCCGTGGCCTTGAAAACCAATTGATAGGCCGCAGGCCTCACGGCATCACAACCAGGTGTCCAACTGAAATTCCCGTTGTCGGTCATGGGGTTCCAGCTGTAACTTGCGTCGGGATCCAATGCCTCGAACGGCCCGCCAATGGCCGAAACCACTACGTCATCGCCGTCGGGATCAGTCGCTGTGACCGAGAATGTCAGATTCTCGCCCTGCAGGATGCAGGTGTCAGCAGGAACTTCCACAACGGGCGGTTGGTTTGGACAAACCTGCACATTGATCTGCATGTCCCTGATCACCTCCCCCACCATCAACCACTGACCTTGAATCTGTCTCCATTCACGGATGCGCAGTGCCATGTTGTACTCGCCGGCCAGTTGAGGAGTGTCCCAAATCACCGTGCCCGTCAGGGGCTCCACATAAAAATCTCCCCCGCCTCCCTCGACGTCATTGGGCTGCACAAACCCTTCAATGGGCAAGCATTCAAAACCAGCACAGGCGATCAAATCATAACTCAGAGAGTCTCCATCGGGGTCGTAAGCCGCTGGGTTGTGCTCCCAAACTTGGCCCAGGCAGGCATTTTCGATGGCCGGAGCCAACAGCAGAGGGCTGTCGTTGGGTCCCGCTTGAGGGTCGATGATGAGCTGGCTGGTGATGCAAAAAGGCACATCCACAGACCCCGGGATGTTGAGCACACCGCCATTGCGATTGGGGTCTTCCACCACCAACGTGTAGATGCCTGGGCCACTGTAGGTATGGGTTCCCGTGTAAAGGTTCAGCCTCACATCTCCGCCGATCAATTCTCCCGTGGGGTTGCCCGCCAAGTCAACCGGACCGTTAACGCGGGGAAGGCTGTCAATGGGGTTTCCATTGCCTTCGTCGCCCCAAAGCAAAGTCAAATACGGTCGGTCGGCCACCACACTTTCCTTGGTGTAGGTGGTGATGGTGACCTCATAGGTGTTCCCCACAAGGTGTCGATAGGTGATTTCTCCCGCTCGGTTGTGGGTCGCGTGCGCCGACAAACTGGCCATCAAGCCCAACAATAGAAATATGGTTCCCAACCGCATGCGCACCGAAAGGTAAACGCCACCAACGCCCATAAGTTGACTCGGATTGCAAAAAATCCACTTGACCTAAACCAAAGGTGAGCATACGAAGCGCCCTGCGCCGCGCTACCTTCGCATCCATGGCGCAAACAAAGCCCATCCGAATTGGCATCACCTGGGGAGATCCCCACGGCATCGGTTCTGAGTGCATTCTCAAGGCCTTTGACGACGAGCGGATGCTCGAGGACATGATCCCCGTGGTCTATGGCCACGCAGAATCTCTGAGGCAACAGGCCTCCCAGTTTGAGGTGAATGTGGACATCCGAGAGGTGGAAGATGCGGGCGATGCCAAGCCTGGGAGCCTGTCATGTGTCAACATCACCTCGGAAGCGGTCGTACCCGATTGGGGACAGCCCATGCCCAGCGCAGGGGAGTTCGCCCGCCTGAGCTTGGAGGCCGCTGTCAATGGTCTGGCTGGAAACAAGGTGGACGTCCTGGTGACGGCCCCCATCAACAAGGACACCATTCAAAGCGGACAGTTCAAGTTTCCTGGACACACTGAATACTTGGCCGACAAAGCCGGCGTCAAGGATGTGCTCATGATTCTGGCCTCGGACACACTCCGTGTTGGCGTGGTCACCGGACACGTGCCTTTGAAAGATGTCGCCTCGACGCTGAGCAAGGACCGCATCGTCCAGCATGGCACCATGCTCCACGACAGCCTGGGGCGGGACTTTGGAATCCCCAGTCCCCGCATTGCCGTCTTGGGTCTGAATCCCCACGCAGGCGACAATGGCTTGATTGGAGAAGAAGAAAAGACCATCATCCTTCCCGCGGTTCGCGCCCTCCGAGAAAAAGACATTCAAGCCCATGGTCCCTTTGGGGCAGATGGCTTTTTTGGCAGCGGCGATTACCAGCATTTCGATGGCGTCCTCGCCATGTACCACGATCAAGGCCTGGTGCCCTTCAAGAGCCTGAGCTTTGGGCACGGGGTGAACTTCACAGCCGGGCTTCCCGTGGTGAGAACCAGCCCAGACCATGGAACGGCATTCGACATCGCAGGAAAAGGACTGGCAGACGGCAACAGCCTCAGGGCTGCGTGTTGGATGGCAGCAGACGTTCGCAATCAAAGGGTAGACCACCGCGAAATGACTGCAAATCCCTTGGAAATTTCCAAGAAACGCGACGGAGAAAGGGAGCGCTTCTGAGGCCCTTCTGCCGCCCTGTTCAATATTCAACGAAAGCCGTACCTTTGCCCCCCCTCAAGCCGGGGTGAGTCATGGTTGGTTCTTCAGAGTACGAAATTCCTTATACGGGTTTGGGTCTCGGTCGACACAGGTACGACTTCCGGCTGGACGGGGCGTTCTTTCAAAGCATGGAACCCACAGGACCTGTCGAAGCTGACATTACAGCGGAGACAGAACTTGACAGGTTCGACGAAATGATGCATTTCGATGTCCGGATAACGGGCACTGTTCGGGCCGCTTGCGATCGCTGCAACGCGCCCATCACAGTGAACGTGGACCAAAGAACACGCTACGTGATCAGATTTGGTTCGACCACCCACAAGACCGACGATGACATTCTTGTCCTCGGAACTGCGGAGCACCTTCTGGACGTTCGAGAGTTTCTTTACGAATCCACAATGTTGGGGATGCCGCTTCGGCGGGTTCACCTGGACATTGAAGATTGTGACCCCCAAGTCGTTCAATGGCTGACCGGGTCTGTAGAAGATGCTCCGAGTGAAGTCGAAGAGCAGGAAGAAGAAACGGATCCACGCTGGGCCGCCCTGAAAGGGTTGAGTTCAGATGCAGATTCAGACGAGAAGGATTGAGGAGCCGATAAACGAAGTAAACCACCAACCCGAAGCGCCCAGGCGCGGAGGCATAGACCATACACCATGGCACATCCTAAGAGACGCCAAAGCACGACGCGCTCACGCAAGCGCCGCACGCACTACAAGGCCGAAACGCCCAACGTGTCGACCTGTTCCAGCACGGGGCAGCCGCACATGTTCCACCGCGCCCATTGGTATGAGGGAAAGCTCTACTACAAAGGCCGCGTGGTGATGGAGAAGGAGTCAGCTGAAGCCTGATTTCCCGACCCTGTCACATTCTCAACCTTCGAAAGACCCGCCCGGTACTGACCGTCGCGGGTTTTTCCACATCCAATGGTGACCGCTTGTTGCACCAAGGGGCTTCCAGTGAACCGGACACCCCATAATTTCGGCTCCGCTTTCCATTGGAGAGTCGAACACACACCGAGATGAATTCCCCCCAAACCGCTGCCATTACCGCCGTTCATGGATGGCTTCCACCAGACGTGCTCTCCAATGCCGACCTCGAAAAGATGGTCGACACCAACGATGAGTGGATCCGAACCCGAACGGGCATCAGTGAACGCAGAATCCTGAAGGACCCCAAAAAGGCCACCTCCGATATGGTGGCCGAGGTTATCACTGGCATTTGCAAGCAACGCGGCATTTCCCCAGAGGAGGTCGACTTGGTGATTGTGGCCACGGTCACTCCCGACATGTTTTTCCCGTCAACGGCGCAATTGTCTTGCTACAAGTCCGGCGCGACCAATGCCTGGGGCTTTGACCTGAGTGCGGCATGCAGCGGATTCTTGTTTGCACTGCGCACAGGCTCGCAATTCGTGACCAATGGCACCCACAAAAAAGTCATTGTCGTGGGATCCGATAAAATGAGCAGCATTGTGGACTACACCGACCGCACCACGTGCGTCCTTTTTGGTGATGCCGCAGCGGGCGTATTGCTAGAAGCGGACCCCACTGGGGAAACCGGAATTCAGGACGCCATCCTCCGAAGCGACGGTGCGGGAAGTGAGTTCCTGCGCATGCAAGCTGGAGGGTCGCTCAACCCTGCGAGTGCCGAAACCATTGCTGCCAAAATGCACTACATCGAGCAAGACGGCAAGCCGGTCTTCAAAGCCGCTGTGACCTCGATGGCCGACGTGAGCTATGAAATCATGGAGCGCAATGGCCTGACAGCCGATGACATCTCTTACCTCGTGCCTCACCAAGCCAACCTCCGCATCATCGACGCCACCGCGCGCCGCATGGGGGTGGGAAAAGAGAAGGTGATGATCAACATCGAGAAATACGGAAACACCACTGCGGCGACCATACCGCTGTGCTTATGGGAGTGGTCCAACCAGCTCTCTCGCGGAGAAAACCTCATCCTCAGTGCCTTTGGCGGAGGCTTCACTTGGGG
>CALKHD010000085.1 GCA_938092195.1 uncultured Flavobacteriales bacterium
GTGCAGGTACGGGATTTGTTGGGTCCAGGTCGAGTCGCGGTTGTAGCGAAGGCGACGTTCCCCGGTGATGGCGCTCCATTCATATCGGGCAGCATATCCCGTAAAGGCGATGGAGTCAACGGCGGTGGTGTCCAGTTCCCATGCGACGGGTTGTGTGTCGCCGTGAAGGTAGGATTCGGCTTGTTGCTTGCGAAGGGTTCGGATGTCGCCTTTGTGCTGAACGCTGCAGTCCAAAACGACTTCAAGGAACCTTTTGGTGGCCTCAACCCTTTGGTCGAAGGGTTTCAGCATGTGGGCTTCAGAGGTAAAGCCAATGGTGTGGTGCAGAGCTGCATAGCCTGTGCTGTATCGCGGTGTTTCGAGGTAGTCTTGAATCCCAGAATCCGGTGTTGACTTTAAACTGTAGACGTAGGGCGTCATTGCGGGCCCTCGCTTTTCCATTTCGCCATACAATTCTGGAAGGAGTGTGCTCTCGAGCCATTGGCCAAGGGGGCCTCCCAACTTGTCTGGCTGGGTGCAGATGAGGGTCATTTCAGCCGGGTAATCTGCCCCATTGGAAGTGTGGGTGTCTACAAAAATATCCGGCGCGAAATCGGTGAACATCTTGTTGAATGTGAGTGCGTTGCGGCTGTCACACTTGATGAAGTCCCGGTTCAGGTCGAGGTTTCTGGCGTTGCCTCTAAATCCGTATTCATCTGGACCTTGTTGATTGGCCCTTGTGCAACAGTTTCGCCTGAGCCCTCCTCCAACATTGTACATGGGCACCATTCCAATAAGAACTCCTTCTGGCAGCGCTTGGGGATTCTGAAGCAATTCGTTTGCCCATTGAATGCAAGCATTGACCCCGCAGGGCTCACCTGGATGTATGGCATTGTTGATCAGGATTTTCAATTCCGCATCACGTGGGCCAAGGGTGAACAAATGCAAGGGGCGCCCGACATCACTCATCCCCATCGTCTCGAACGAAGTTTGTTGGGGATGCGCGTCGTGCAAAGCGGAATAGGCATCAATGGCCTCTTGCCATGTGGGCGTTTGACCCAATGAAGAGGATTGCGCTGAAGCCGCAGAGCCAAGCTGAAGAGCAAGGACCAGAATCGCGGCCATTTTGAGCTTTTGCATGATGAGGCGGGTAAGTGGTGAACTTGAAATGAAAGACATGGGATTCATCAATGCCAAAATTGAGAAATTGCGGCATGGAAATGGTTCCCCCTTCCGATGCCGAGCCAAAGGCCGGTCAGTTTCTCTTGTCAGAGCCCTTTTTGCTGGACCCTTGGTTCGGCAGAAAGGTGCTCTTCTTGTGCAATCACGACGAAGAAGGATCCATGGGGTTCGTTTTGGACAATGGCATGCACAGGAATTTGACCTCCCTCCTGCCTGACGCGGAATCATGGTCCGTGGAGCAAGAGGTGCACAGGGGTGGTCCAATCCATGCAGACAGCCTCTTTTATCTCCACCGTTTTGGCGATCGTGTGGAAGAATCCATTCCCGTTTTGCCGGGGCTTTGGATGGGTGGAGATTTTGACGCCTTGAAAGAGATCTTGAATGCTGAACCCGCTGGCCCAGCAGACGTTCGGTTTTTTGCCGGCTATTCTGGCTGGGCGCCCGGTCAGTTGAAGGATGAGATGGAAGGGAGCAGTTGGTACGTGCACGATTTGCCTGCCCCAGAAAAGATGAACGTGGTGATGGATTCAAGCGCCAAAGGGCTTTGGGCCAAATTGCTGTCCTCCAAAGGTCCAGGGTTCGCCAAGGTGACCCAACTCCCGCAAGACCCGAGCTTGAACTGAGTTCAACCCAAGGTCCATTTCACCCGGTGGCCAGAGTGGCGGCGAACGTTGAAGACCCGGCCTCCATCCAGAATGAAGTATTGTCCTTTGATCGCCTCAAGGGTCCCTTTGATGTTGGGCTCCTTGGTGAGGTTGAGGGAATGCACCTTTTCTGGAAAGGACACCCCGGGGTATTCGAGCAAAGTGACGGTGTCGTCTTCGTCCAAGAAGTCTTCGTATTCGGGTGGGCAGACCTCATAGGCCTCGTCTTTGGCTTCGGCCAAGTCTGCAGTCACACTTGCGGGATCTGGGTTTCCTGCAACCAGCATTTTTCTCCAGTTGGTCTTGTCCATGAAATGGGATTTCATGGCCACCTCGATCAGACCGGCAAGCTGTCTGTAAGGTGTGCGGGCCAGAACAACGGCACCACTCGCGCCTTGGTCAATCCAACGTGAGGGAACATTGGTTTCTCTGGTGACCCCGACTTTGATGCCGCTGGTGAGGGACAAATACACCACATGGGGCTGATTGTGGTGGGCCTCTTCCCATTCGGCATCTCGCAGAGCGACGCCTTCGTGAATCCGACTCAATTCAGGTCGAATGATGCTCTCTACGGCCAGTGGTGAAGACTGGAACGCATCGAAGGACATGCCGTCGCCATAGGTTTTTCGGATGCTTTTTCCCGATACCGTGCAGTGGATTTTGCCTGTGGATTCGATTTGAATCGGTTTCCCGATACATGACTCGAGTTCAATCCCATCTAAGGGGGTCAATACATCGGCTGTGTTCAAGGTGTAGGTAACCTGACCACCATCGCTCAGGGCGACTTTCAACTTCCTGATGTTCCCTTCTCCGTTCATCTTGTTTCGTTGTGTTCGAAGGTAGAATTACCTTGGGACCAAACACCAAAACATGAATAGAACGCTACTTGTTGCGGCTTTGGCCGCTCCTGCGCTGGCTTTAGGCCAGTTTACTGAAGATTTTGAAGGGTATACGTCCGGCGATTACATCTGTGAAGTCAGTGACAATTTCTACCCATGGACCGCTGGTACAGAAGGCACAGACGGCGATGCTCAAGTTTCAGACGAGAACGCTTCTGAAGGCGTGAACGCTTTGAAGTTGGAACAGACTGCTGCGGCTGGAGGACCCACCGATGTGTTGTTGGACATTTCTAAGTCAGAAGGCAATTGGAGCTTGACCTATCAGATGTTCATTGAAGATGGGTTTTCGGCCTATTTCAATGTGCAGGGAACCGATGTTCCAGGTTCAGCTCAACCTGGCAGTTGGCAGTTGAACTGCGCTGTGGATGCCAATGGTTCTGCACTGGCTGATGGTCCCTGGGGAATGGCTGGACCTGTGACTGTGCCCATCGGCGATTGGTTTGAAGTGCGCATAGTTGTGGACGTGGATCAAGGATTGGCCAAGTTTTGGTTGGCGGGTCAAGAGGTGGCTCAATTCGTTTATGACGGCAATTTCTCCAGCGTCAATTTGTTCGCCTTTGGTGACGGAACCACACAAGGATTCTACAGGGTCGATGACATCTCTTTGGAGGTGAGCGACGTCGTCCTTGTGGGGCTTGAAGAAAATGCAGTGGTCGACTTTGGGTTCTCCCCCAACCCCACGAGCGGACGTCTTCAGTTGACCGGCATTCAACAGGCCCAGGATTTGATTGTCCTGGACCTGATGGGACGCGAAGTCTCCAGGCAAGCTGTAGATGCTGGCCAGCAGTCGGTTCGCTTTGACTTGCCTGAAGGTGTTTACCTGTTTGGTTCAGCCGATCAAAAGTCTTTGCGCAAGCTGGTGGTGCGTCGATAAATCGAAATCCCCATTATTCAACGGCCCTGCCTTCCTCTAGGAAGTGCAGGGTCGTTTGCGTCAGGGCCATGAGAACAGAAGGCAATTCTGCCTTCTCCCAAGGTTCACCCGACCCAAATGTGTGACCTCCTTCTTCCATGATGAACAACGTGGGGTCTTGAGCCCACTCGGCCAATCGATGAGCGTGCCTTACGTCAACAGCAGGGTCGTCTGCGCAATGGGCCACGAATGAAGGGCCTTGGAACTGCTCGACAGCTCGGCGGACATTCAACCGGACTTGGTGATCCTGAAAATCTGAATAGAACCCCCATTGGTGATGAAGCCTCTGCCGGGTTCGGTGGTTGATCACTTCCAACCGATTGGACGCTTCCCATAGTGCCAAGGATTCTCCTTTGGGAAACCGAGACTGAAAGTCATCTACGGATGCCCAAGTGATGAGGCGATTGACGGATTCAAGGCCGGTTCGAACGTGGACTTCATTCCACTCTGAGGCAGCCAAGCAAGCCACTCCTCCTCCTCGGCTGTGTCCGATGATGGCCAGGGGGCCTTGAAAGGTCTCATGTGAATGAACGGAGCCCTTGGAGCGCAGGGCGTGAATGACTGCGAGGGTTTCATCGAGTTCCCTGCGGTGGGTGTTGCGCGAGAATGCCTCCAAGTCGACGAACTCATTTGGGTGGTCGAAGGAAGTGCCGTTGTGGGTGAAGTTGATCCTCAAGAATCGCCAACCTTGAAGGGCAAAGACGTCGCCCACCATGTCCCAAGCGCCCCAGTCCTTGTATCCCTTGTAGCCGTGCAAAAACAGCACCGTTCCTCGGGCATCTTGGTCCAAGGGGACATGCCAGTCCCCGTGCAGGGTTCGAT
>CALKHD010000086.1 GCA_938092195.1 uncultured Flavobacteriales bacterium
TGGAAAACCTACCACGTGCAAGTGGAAGGTGCTCCGACCGAGGAAGACCTCCGCGCCTTCGAGCGCCCAATGCAGTTGAAGGCCAAAGGCAAATTCTACAACACCCGCCCAGCACGAGCGAAACTGCTGCCGGCTGACCACACTCCACCCTGGGAACGCACGCCACCCATTCGGTACCGCGCCAACATCCCCACCACTTGGATAGAAGTGCAGCTGGACGAAGGCAAAAACCGACAAGTGCGCAAAATGACCGCCGCCCTTGGTTTTCCCGCGTTGCGCCTCATCCGATATGCCGTTGGCGGCCTGACCATAGACGGCCTGGGCCAGAGTCAATCGCTGACGATGGAAACCATGAAGCAGCTCACTTCGGGCTGAACATCAGTCTTCCGTGCAAATGCCGTTGAGTTGGATGTTCAAGTCGTACTCCACAGTTTGGGATGACGTCCAGCCATTCATGACCACCACAGACCATACGCCATCTCCGGTCAACCCTTCGGGAATCGGAAATTGTGCATAGTACACGCCTCCAGCTGTGGTGTTCCATTCCGATGGCCAGTTGTCCAAGTAATTGGGCAAATACCCGACCTCAGCAGTATTGGTGTTGAACCCATCTACGCCAAAGACGGTGCCATTTGGACTGACGATCGCCAAGGCCATGTCTCCGGGGTAAGAGCTCCCCTGGGAAGACCAATTCGAAACAACAGAAATCGTGACCAACGTTCCGGACGCTTGAATTGGCGTGACGGAAATCTCTGACGCGCCCAAGTAGACCCCTACTGACAGCTCAATCGGTGGGGATTGACAAGGTTCAAAGCCCGTACAATTCCCATTCTCATCCAAATACTCAGGAAGGCAATTTCCATCGCAATCGTATCCAACCCCTGCAAATTCGCAAACCACATTGTTGATATAAGTACCCGGATTCTGATAGTTGCACGCCGAGGGAATGTTGCAAACGGCACAACTCAAGAAATCGCAACTCCCATCCTCTTCATTCGCCAATGGCTCATAGTTGCAGGCACTGCTGTTGGTGCAACCCAAGTTGGAGCGCAAGCATCGCACGGACGCCCCCTCGCGCCAATTGACATAACCTCGGAATATCCCCGCGTAACCGTAGTCCAATTCACGGATGTAATGGTAGCCACCGTAGTTGACCAGTCCCCACCAACGACCAATAAAGCCCGGCTCTGCGAAAATTCCATCAGAAAAGCGGAAGCCTCCCGGCAAGCCACTGAATCCAGACTCATTTGAACCATACCACGTGTCGTTCGGATAGTCCATGCGCATGGCCTCTCCCACCCCCTCGGCCTCACCACGAATCCCATTGTTGGACAATTCGAGGAAAGGAACACCTAAGAAAGACTCCATGGTCATCCACTCCTCATCTGTGGGGATATGCCAACCTACCGGGCACAGCTGCCGAGGGTCTGTGAGCGAATAACTGTTGTAGAGGTACCCAAACTCGGCTGCGAAGGCATTGTCATTCATCACGGCCACATACGCACCAGAATTGGTGTTGGACCACTCAACGGGATCTTGCAAGTTCTCGAGCTCATCCCCATTGCGGTAAGTCGAGACACGGAGGTTTTCTTGGAACCAACACTGATCTCCAATGCCCACTACAGAATAGGTGTGTCCCCCGTAATCCACCGTGGTACTTTCTGAACACCCAACCAAGGTGGCACAACTGCCATCGTCAACATTGGCTTGGGGGTCAAACTCTTCAAATCCGTCATCCATGCAACCGGGGACACTTGGAGTCAAGCATCCACCGTCATCCACGGTCGCTGAAGGGTTGTATTCCAAGAAGTTGATGTTGGTGCACCCGAAGCTCGGCTCCAACTTCAAACAACGAATGGACTGTCCACGACTTGCTCCAATTGTGGACACTGTAATGGCAGCATTGTCGTGCTCCAAGCGCACAGAACGACCACCGTTGTCTAAATCTCCGTTGGAAGTCCAGAAATACCCTGTGATTCCACGCTGCACATCGCCCGTCGAACCAAAGCCGCGCTCTCCGCCTGGCAAAGCGGTAAATCCGCTGGCATTGGTGGCTCCAAGGTTGGGCGCCTCCCAATGCAGGGTGCCCGCCTCCTTGAGCGCACCCGCATCCGAGTAACTCCCTGACTCTAAAATCAAATTTTGCCAATCGTATTCGG
The DNA here is from genome assembly GCA_938092195.1 of uncultured Flavobacteriales bacterium. Classification (GTDB taxonomy): domain Bacteria; phylum Bacteroidota; class Bacteroidia; order Flavobacteriales_D; family Sanyastnellaceae; genus UBA8752. Next base: position 2,160 of record CALKHD010000086.1, read on the forward strand.
AGGGCACACGCCATCCAGTCGGGCACACATTCCGAGGGTCAGCCGCTGCAGCATAATTGTAGAGCAGTCCATAAGTCTCCACCTCAGCCTCATTTTCTCCATAGACCCCGTAAGCCCCCTCCAAAGTGTTGTTCCACGCCTCTCCGGCGGGAAAGGCATCCAAGTCATCGCCATTGGCAAACTGGGTGCGTTGGAGGTTTTCTTGAAACCAACACTGATCGCCAATGGCCGCCACATCGTAGGTCTGATTGCTGAAGGTGTAACTCGTCTGATTCAGGCAGGCTTCGAGCAGGGTGTCGTAGAGACCATCCCCGTTGGTGTCTGCCGCATAATCCTGGCAATTGCCGTCTTCATCCGGTTGGTTTCCCGAACAATCGCAATCGCCCTCCGGGATGTCCGAACAACCGCAGTCATAAATCGGTCCCGGACCATTGCACACCCCGCATTCATCCACGACGCCAATGCAGTCGTCGTTGCCATCGTCATCGCAAATCCCATCGCCGTCGACATCTTCTAAGCATGTCCCTCCGCACACGTTGAGGGCGTCCAACTGATTTCCATTGCAATCACAATCTCCTTCTGGCAGGTTTTGGCAGCCACAATCGTAAATCTCACCTGGTCCATCGCAAACGCCGCACACATCCGCATAAAGACAAGCCGAAGGATCCAAGACCGTAGACTCTGGCTCGTAGTTGCAAGCTTCCATGTCGGTGCACCCTATTCGCTGTGAACGCCATGTAGGTGTGTTCCCCTCCAGAAGCAAAGCATCCCCGGGCTCACCTGTAGGAACCAGGCTCCATTGGGTTCCGTCCCAAAACAGCATTTCTCCTGGCGCTGTTCCCGGCATCATGGGCACCGTTATGGTATCGGAAGCGTTCGCGTTGGCCGCTGCCTCTTCCAAAACAGCGATGTATTCGGACAATGTTTGACCGTCAATGGTCATTTCGGCTGCTGTGAATTCCGTCCCAAACAAAGGCAAGAATCCGAGCAAGTCTGGCGTACTGATTACACTGTCGGCATTCACATCCGGGTTGTAAGGAGCCATGAAGACATCCTGCGAATGAACACTCAAAAACAACAGACAAAAGGAGCACAAAAGGAGCGTTCGCATGGCTTAGTAGAAAATTTGGTTCGATATAACATAACCCCTAAGACTCACATTCACAGGAGTATGCCACGAATTTACTCCCCCCATCTTGTAGATGGTCATT
>CALKHD010000087.1 GCA_938092195.1 uncultured Flavobacteriales bacterium
GGTATTATTTGGCCCACATCGCCTATGCCGAAGACCGTTTGACCACGGCGTTGACGGATTTTGAAGCGTTGCTTGTGGTCGACGCATTCCGCAATGCGGTCCCTGTTTACATCGCACAAATCCTCTACGACCTGGGGCGAAACGAAGAACTGATTGAGCGTGCCCCAGAATGGCTCGGCCAAAACCACGAGCTGCGCACTGCCGACGCCTTGGAATTGCACAAACTCTTGGGGTCGGCATTGTTTTACGAAAGCCGATGCGCCGAAGCAGAACCCCATTTGGAAGCCGCATGGAAGGCCGCCGATGGCCAACAGCGCACCCCCGAGTTCAGTTACATCGTGGGTCTGTGCCGCTTGAACAATGGCCATCCATCCACCGCCATCACAGCCTTGATGCGGTCCACAGGAGGCAAAGACCAACTCGATCAGTACGCCACACATGCCATGGGGCGGGCCTATCTGGACCTGAACGAAAAGCCCAAAGCCCAAACGGCATTTGAAACGGCGGCTTCTTTGGATCACGATCTGGAGCTGCGGGAGGACGCTTTGTTCAACCAAGCCAAACTTGCCTTCGAAACAGACTTCAACCCATTCAACGACGCCATTGCAGCCTTTGAGCAATACTTGGAAGAGTACCCGAACAGCCCGCGCAGAGATGAAGCCTACGGTTTTCTGCTCGACGTCTACCTGACCACCAGAAACCATGTGCGGGCTCTGGATGCCCTCGACCGCATTCAACGCAAGTCTCCCCGCGAAAAGCAGGCCTACCAGAAGCTCGCCTTTAACCATGCCGTCGACCTGTTTCGCTCAGGAAAAATCGAAGAGTCCGATCCGTTTTTTAGCCGAAGCCGAACCTTTCCGGAAGACGCCACCCTCGCCGCCGAGAGTCACTTCTGGCAAGGAGAGGTGGCCGTCAAAGCTGGAAGTGACGGACCTGCTTTGAGTCATTACCGGGCCTTTCTCAATGCCCCAGGCTCGTTCAACTCTGAATTGTACAATGAAGGCGAATACGGCGCAGCCTATGCCCTCTTTAAACAGCGCAAATACAGAGACGCACTGATTGGGTTCCGCAAGTATGCCGACGCCACCCAAGGACAAACCGAGGCAGGACACCGCGCGGACGCATTGCTCCGCATCGGCGACTGCTTTTACATTGACAAGGACTACTCCCGGGCTGTAGATGCCTATTCACAGAGCTTGACCGATGGGACCACACAACAGCAATACGCCAGTTATCAGCGGGCCCGCTGCAAAGGCCTTGATGGAGACCTGGAAGGTGCCTTGGATGGCATGAACGAATTGCTCAGCGCCTTCCCCACCACCACATTCAAAGGAGACGCCTTGACTTCCATCGGAAAAACCCAAATCGAACGCAATGAAATGGACAATGCCCGACGGGCTTTTGAGCAAATACGCCAAGAGCTGCCCGGCAGCGCTTATGCCAAGAGGGCATTGGTGGACTTAGCTTTGATTGCCATCAAGCAAAATCGAGACGACGTCGCCTTGACGCTGTGGGGACAGATTTCCTCCAAATACCCAGAAGACGATGTCACCAAGGACGCCTTTCTTTTGGTGGAACCCTTGCTCATAGAACGCGGTCAATTGGACAATCTGCCAGAAGTGGTGGGGCTCTCCGATGATGACATTGCAGAAAAAACCTATGCTGCCGCTCAAGAGTTGGCCTTGTCTGGACAATGCGGCGCAGCCATTCCCAAGCTCACCCAATTCTTGACCAACCACCCCCAGAGCATTCGCGTGCTGGCCGCCCGTTTCCATTTGGGGCAATGTCAATTTGAAGAAGGGGCCTTGGACGAAGCGCTCAATGCTTTGGAACAAGTGGTCAATGCGCCTTTGAGCGATTACCATGAATCGGCCTTGGTTTTGGTCGCCACCCTCAGGTACAACCGCAATGAGTGGACCGAGGCTTTGGCCCACTATCAGCACTTGGAGCAAGTATCCGAGCTCAAGCGACATGTTTTGGAAGCCCGCATTGGCATCATGCGATGCAGCAGAAAGCTGGGAGATGGCGACACCGTGCTGGCTTATGTGGATCCCATTCTGGCCGATGCAGAAACGCCTGAAGACATCCGCCTCGCTGCCCGCTACAACCGCGCATTGTTGTTGCTTGAACGCGACGCCGATCAAGCAGTGTCCGATTTGCAATGGCTGGCCGAGGACGGGGCCCACGCCGAGGAAGCGAGCCATCATTTGGCCAGCATTCAACTGAACAACGGAGATGCCCCCGGAGCGCAAGCTGCCATTTTCGCACAACTCAATCGATTTGGCGGTGGGTCTGAATGGGCACATCGCAGTTTCTTCCTCCTCGCCGATGCCTATCTCGCTCAAGAAGACCTGTTTCAAGCCAGGACCACCATAGAGCAACTTCAGGCCAACGTGGATGTACCGTGGGTTCAAGATTCTTGTCTGGACTACTTGGACAGACTGACTCAATTGGAGAACCCGCCATCCCCTCCCGATTCAACTGAATCTGGAACGGAGATCACCCCTCAATCCGACAACAAATGATCTTGGGCAACCTCACCTCATGTGCAGCGCGTCGCGCAGCCACCTTGTCTTTGGTTTTGAGCAGCATGGCCTCTGTAGGCTCACATGCGCAAGACAGCCTTCAAGTGACCTTCGTGGGAGATCGCGAATTGGAACTTCGAGAAGTGACCAAGCCCATATCGGTGCCCGAAAGGATGGACTTGGGCATTGAGAAACCCACCATTTCATACACCCCAGTGGTGAAAGCGGTTTCACCCAAAACAGAAACCGAAGACATTCAACCTGTGGCCGTGAAAATGGACGCGCCTCTCCCGCGTCTCTATGCGGGGTACGCCAAACTGGGTTTTGGCATCTACACTTCCCCCCTTGTGGACCTTCATTTGGGAGAAACGCAGAGCCGAAATGGAGCATGGGGCATCCACCTCGTTCACCGCAGTTCTGCAGGATCTACTGGCCAAGTAGACAGTTTGGGAACAGATGAAGGATGGTCATACAATGCCCTTAAGGGATACTACCGCAAGTTCATTGACCGGAGCAGCTTGACCCTGGATGGCGGATTGGACCGGACGGCTTGGGGCTTGCATGGCTTGGACCTTTCCAGCGCCAACGATCTTGGATATGTCGCTCCCGAAAAAAGACAGACCTACGGAACACTTCACGCCCGCGCTAGGCTCCAAAACCACGAGCGAGACAGCACCAAGGTGCACCGCGACATCGAATTGGCCGTGTCGCGACTCACACCTGGAGATGCGCCCCTGCCCTCTGGATTTCCAGTTCCGGAAATCCAAACCTCTCCCATGCGAGAGAACCTGATCACCATGCAAGGCCGCTTCCAAAGCTGGAAAGACGACGCTCAATACGCATTGGATTTGGAAGGTCACATGATGGGCACCTCCCTTCACGGCGTGGGTGATTCTGCACTGAGCAACGTCCAACGCTCCAGCGCCCTCATTGGTGCTGTCCCCAGCATCACCAAGGAAAAAGGCGCTTACAGAATTCGCGTCGGCGCCGGACTTTGGGTGGATGCCCGCGGGCGACAGGCCTTCCACTTTTACCCCACAGCCGAAGTTCGCTTTCGCTTGCTCGACGATGTCTTTGTTCCATACGGAGGACTGGGCGGTGGCATGCAACGCAACGCCTTGCACGACTTGGTTCAAGAAAACCCTTGGTTTGATGCCAGTTACCACGCCAACGCTGACGCCTCGCGAGGAACTTTGCAAAACACCAACAGGGCACTTGAATTGTATGGAGGCGTGCGCGGCAAGTTCACCCGCGATCTGGCCTTCAATGCACAAGCCCGCACCACCCGGTATCGGGACTTTGGCTTTTGGGTCAATGAGGCCGGTGTGGACAGCGCCGGACAGCGGTTCAGCTTGGCCTTTGATTCTTTGACCATCGCCAGCGTGATTGGCGAAGCCATGTGGCGTGGCCAAGGCGCCTTGGAACTCAATGCCCGTGCAGAGTTTCACACTTACGGCACCGGCAACCAGCCCTATGCTTGGTACCAACCACGAACGCGATTCAGCGCATCTGGAAGATGGAACTTGGAAGAATTGCTGTTCCTGAATGTGGGCCTTGAACTTGTGGGTGCCCGCTATGCGCCGTCTCGGGTTCCCTTTAGAGAAATTACCGGCGGAGAAAACCCTGTACAAGAAGCCGCCGAAAATGTAGGCGCTGTGTTTGGCGGAACCGACGACATCTACGCCCGTAAACTCCCGGCATACACGGCACTGGACTTGGGCATAGAGTACCGCTATAACGGTCGTTTGGCGTTGGGTTTAGACGCCAAAGGACCCCTTGGAAATACCCAAATGTTCAACGGGTACAACGCCCAAAACATGCGCGTGATGATGTGGGCGGGCTATCGCTTCTGATTCAAGTGAAGAAAAAGGTTGGAAACAGCCACAAAAGTGTGGAAAACACTGGGCTTTCAGAACGGGCAAAACCGCTGAATTCGCAGGCAGTCAAGCTATCTTCGTTGAACGTCTTAAAAAGCGGAGCATGAGCGAAGAGAAGAAGAACAATTATGGAGCAGACAGCATCCAGGCCCTTGAAGGCATGGAGCACGTCCGCAAGCGTCCTTCGATGTACATCGGAGACGTCGGAGCACGGGGTCTGCACCACCTGGTATACGAGGTCATTGACAACTCCATTGACGAGGCCCTGGCTGGACATTGCGACACCATTGGAGTGTCCATAACCCCCTCCAATGGAATTGCCGTCCACGACAATGGTCGAGGGATTCCAGTGGCCATGCACAAAAAAGAAGGCGTCAGCGCCTTGGAG
>CALKHD010000088.1 GCA_938092195.1 uncultured Flavobacteriales bacterium
AGTACGACACCCGGGTGACCGTTTTGGGACACATTCAAAGGGGAGGAGACCCCAGTTGCTTTGATCGTGTATTGGCCAGCAGAATGGGCGTAGGGGCGGTTGAAGCCTTGATATCCGGTCAAACTGCGGTGATGGCTGGCATTGTCAACGACGATGTGACCTACACGCATTTTTTGGAGGCAATCAACCGCAAATCAAAGGGGCTTGAAGAAGAACTTCGCGTGGCCCAAATTCTCAGCATTTAAGAAGATAATTCACATCATTATGACCAAAGTTGCCATTAACGGTTTCGGTAGAATCGGCCGTTTGTCTTTTCGCCAACTCCTCGCCAAAGAGGGGATAGAGGTTTGTGCCATCAACGACTTGACCGATGTCAACACGTTGGCCCACCTTTTGAAGTACGACAGCATTCACGGACGCTTCCCAGGTGAAGTTCGGGTGGATGACGGAAAGCTGATCGTCAACGGAAAGCACATTGCCGTGAGTGCGGAGCGCAACCCGGCGGCCTTGCCTTGGGGTGAACTTGGATGCGAAGTTGTGGTGGAAAGCACCGGGGTCTTCCGAGATCCAGAAGGGGCGGGCAAGCACCTGACAGCTGGAGCCAAAAAAGTGGTGATTTCTGCGCCCGCAAAAGGCGGTGTCAAAACTGTTGTTCTCGGAGTCAATGACGATGTGATCACAGCTGATGATGCGATTTTGTCCAATGCCAGCTGCACCACAAACTGCTTGGCGCCCATGGCCAAAGTGTTGAATGACACCTTTGGCTTGGAAAAAGGCTACATCACGACCGTTCACGCATACACCTCAGACCAGAGTCTTCAGGATGCACCTCACTCGGATTTGCGCCGAGCCCGTTCTGCGGCCATGAGCATGATCCCAACCACCACTGGTGCAGCTGTGGCCGTGGGCTTGGTTTTGCCAGAATTGAAAGGAAAGTTGGATGGTGTTGCTGTTCGTGTCCCAACCCCAACGGGTTCTGTGACCGACTTGGTTGCCGTCCTCGGAAGAGAGGTCACCGCAGACGAGGTGAATGCCGCCATGAAAGCCGCGGCCGATGGCCCCATGAAGGGCATTCTGGAGTACACCGAAGATCCCATTGTGAGTGTTGACATCGTGGGCAACACCCACAGCAACATCTTCGATGCAGGCATGACTTCTGCCCAAGGCAACATGGTGAAAGTGTTTGGTTGGTATGACAACGAGATGGGATATTCCAGCCGAGTTGCAGATCTCGTGCAACGCATCGGCTGAGCCATGCGGATTTTGATTGCAGACAGCGGGTCGACCAAATGCGACTGGCAACTTCTGGATGAATCTGGCAAGGAGCTTTCTGAGTTCCATACCATGGGCTTTAATCCATACTTCCACACGGCTGACAAAGTCGAGGAGGTCATGGGTGCCCATGCTGAAGTGCAGCAGGTCGCAAAGGAGGTGACCCACGTGTTTTTCTATGGCGCTGGAAGCAGCAGCCCGGAATTGTGCTGTATCATTCAAGAAGGACTGCAGAGAACCTTCGATTCAGCCAAGGTGGTGGTGGACCATGACCTGGTTGGGGCGGCATACAGCACATTCGATGACCGTCCGGGCGTCACCTGCATCATTGGTACGGGATCCAACAGCTGTCATTTTGATGGAGAAGCTGTCCATGAAGAAGTGCCTGCATTGGCCTACATTCTTGGGGATGAGGCCAGCGGAAGTTGGCATGGCAAGAAACTTCTGGCCGCCAAACTCTATCACAAATTGCCCGCAGACATCGATTCAGATTTCGATGAAACATACGGCTATTCCAAATCCGACATCATCGACAAGGTCTACCGTGAAGCAGATCCGAATGTGTTTCTGGCCAGCTTCATGACCTTCATTGCCAAACACAAGACGGACGCCTTGTTTCAATCTTGGCTAAAGGAAGGATTCAAAGCATTTGTGGATGTCCATGTCAAGTGTTTTGACGGTTGGAAAACTGAACCTGTCCACTTCATCGGAAGTGTGGCCTATCACTTCCAGGAGGAGCTCAAGGCCGTCTGCGAAGAAGAAGGCATCACAGTGGGGGCCATCATTAAAAAGCCGATTGACGGACTGGCGGCCTACCACCTGAAGCACATCTTACCCAAGCTCAACCATTGATGAGTGACAAGCCCCAAGCCTGCATTTTTGACCTCGATGGGGTCATCGTAGATACCGCCAGGTATCATTTTTCGGCTTGGAGTGAACTGGCCAATGAGCTCGTCATTCCCTTCAATGAAGAGGACAACGAACAGCTCAAAGGCTTGAGCAGAATCGATTCCCTGGAATTCATCCTTAGAAAGGGAAGCTTGGTGTTGGACAACCACACCAAGGTTCGGTTGATGGACAGAAAGAATGACCGTTACCTGTCCCACGTGAAGACCATGACGCCCGCTGAGTTGTTTCCGGGTGTGCTGGAATTCATCGATGAACTCCGGGCCGAAGGGGTTCGAATTGGTTTGGGATCAAGCAGCCGCAACGCGCCCTTGATCCTCGACCTGTGTTGCATCACAGACCGCTTTGAGACTGTGGTGGACGGAAACAGCATTACGCTGTCAAAGCCCGACCCAGAAGTTTTCCTAACCGGTGCGCAAGCACTTGGTGCACAGCCAGAAAACACGGTGGTCTTTGAAGATGCAGTCTCAGGGGTGAAAGCTGGAAAGGCCGGCGGATTCCGTGTTGTGGGCGTTGGGTCTCCTGAAGTTTTGAGTGAAGCCGACTTCACCATCTCCAGTTTTGAGGGCTTTTCACTGCAAGAGTTGCTCAGTCGTTTGTCCTGAACGATTTTCAGGGGCATGAAGCGTTATTTGGACATCGACCCTTGGCGGGTGGTGGAAACGGGCTTTCATCCCGAGCATCAGCGAAGTTCTGAATCCATTTTTAGCATTGGAAACGGCCGTTTTGGCCAACGCGCCAATCACGAAGAACACTATTCCGGAGA
>CALKHD010000089.1 GCA_938092195.1 uncultured Flavobacteriales bacterium
GGCATCAAAATGGTGCTCAGTGGAGAAGGCGCCGACGAGCTGTTTGGAGGCTACTTGTATTTCCACATGGCCCCTAACGCGAAAGAATTCCATGAAGAAACCGTCCGCAAAGTCATGGGACTTCACCAGTACGACTGTGCCCGCGCCAACAAATCCATGATGGCCTGGGGCATTGAAGCGCGCGTCCCCTTCTTGGACAGGGAATTCATTGACTACGCCATGCGGTTGGATCCAGCAGTCAAAATGGGCGGTGCTGGAAAAATTGAAAAAGCCGCCATTCGCGATGCCTTTGTTGGGGAAATTCCTGAAGAAATTCTGCAGCGTCAAAAAGAACAATTCAGCGACGGCGTTGGATACGGATGGATCGATGGCGTTCAAGATCACGCCGCCAGTCATGTATCCGATGAAGACTTGGCACGCGCCCACGTTCGGTTCCCCATCAATCCGCCAGCCACCAAGGAAGGATACTTCTTCCGCGTGCTGTTCGAGAATCACTTCCCCTCTGCGGCCGCGGCTTCTACAGTCCCCGGTGGCAAAAGCGTGGCTTGCAGCACCGAGAAAGCCCTGGAATGGGATGAACGCTTAAAAAACAACATCGACCCCAGCGGTCGAGCAGTGGGCGGTGTACACCAAGATGCCTACGATTGACCCGTTCAATTGTCACGCACTCCGTTCAGGCGTCTTCTGTGCCTTCAATTCACGCTTGAACACGTAAATGCTATTGAAAATGCGTATCCTTCAGCATGCGCATCCAATACCGCCACGAAACAGACACTGGGGCGGTCTACACCTTGACCCAAGAAAACGACTTGCTCCACGTGAGAAGCCGTGTTCCCCAACTCGAATTGAGGTGGCGAAATGAACGTTGGGTTCCGGAAAGGAATTGGCTAGAACGCGAATACACCTACCCCATTGACGTTGGCCTAGACGAATACTTTGCTCGGTTCCTCCCCTTCCTCAACGGAAAGTCATTGGGCTCTGCCCCCGACTTTGGAATCGAAGGGTCTGCCTTCATCGGGAAGTGGTTCAACTTCCAATCCTCTGGCAAGCCCACAGGGTCCAATCTTGCGCATCAACACATCCTGAGAACGGCGGCCGATTTTTACGGAGTGCCCTCTTTGTTTGGCTGAGGGGCTCGGGCCCACACAAACCCGTCAATCCGCGAGGCGGAATACTGTCTTGGCACTTCCATCCAAGAATCGCACCACCTGCAAGCCAGAATGACCGGTTGCACAAGGACGACCCAATAAATCAAACCGCCCAGTCTCCACTTTGAGCTCCGACGGAATGCCCAACGCATTGGACACCGATGATGTTTGAGGTGAAGCCACGATTTTTCCTGGGGCGATGCCAGTCGACAATGAAGAGAGCAGCTCTCCATTCATGTCCATGACGTCAATGGATCCCGTGGACGCAAAATCTGTTCCTCCCAACATCACAAATCCCGGAACAGCACACATGGAGTAAGCGGACAATCCATTGCCTGGCCAATTCTCACCAGCCGTCAGGACGTTGGCATCGGCTTTCCGAAAGTCTCCTTCTCCGTAGACCTGAAACACCACTTCATCGTCCATGATGGCCGCAGCACCGCAACCGGCTGTGGTCTCTGCAACCACCAAGGTGTTGACCTCTGACCCAGAATCAACACTGCTAAGAGAAGTCGACTCGTATTGTCTGGCATTCACCGAGACCACTCCTTCTTCTGTTGCAAACAAATGCACAGGGTTGAGTCCTTCTGGCCCCAAGTCAAGCTCTGAATATTCGCCGGAAGCCAAATCCAAACGCCCCACCAAACCCACTTCTTGGCCATAGGCAAACGCATTGTTGATGGCCACATAAACCACACCATTGACCAACGCCATGGATTCAGAGGCAAACGCGGGGCCAGCGCCAGAACTGGCCTCCCAGCCTGCCTGCCAGCTCAAATCCGTCCTGTCCAAGGAGACCAGAAATTGATCAAATTCCACCGAGCCAAAGGTGACCGGGTCGTAATCCCCTCGCGTGACCAGCAATTGATCATCGGTGAGCAACAATTTGCGTGCACCTTCCAAAGCCTGTTGCGCCAGAATTTCCCCAGTGAAAGCATTCATGCGATACACGGTGTCCTCTGCAGAAATGAACACCTCTTCACCGGCCTCATCCAGAATACAGTCCACCGCAAAAGAGTGGCCCTCAAAAACATGCAAAACCTCGAATGAAGGCTCTTCCACGTCCCATTGAAAAGTCCCCAATCGAGGCGATTCCAAGACTTCCCCAGAGTAGAAATCCTGGGCACCTTCGCACAACACAAAGGCTTGCTGGGCTTTCACACCTGTTTGTGCCAATCCAATAAATGCCACCATCAGGGCGGTCAAAGATGCATGTGCTCGGAGGGTCATGGTTCGGGTTTTGTTTAAGGGTGCGAAGCTATTGTTCAGCAAGCGCAAATCAACCTTTAAAGGCACAAGACGTTATCTTGAAGAGCCCAAAGGAACATGATTCGCATTCTCCCCCTGTTGATTCTTCTGACCGTGATGGCCATTGGCTGTTCTCCGGAAGAGATCTACATCGACAACAACCCCGTTCCTGCATACAGCGGAGTTCCCACCGTCAAGCTCAACGCATACCTCACTCGGGTTTACATCGACCTCATCGGCAGAGAGCCCTTGAGTGCAGAATTGACGTTGGAAAGGGAGCGCCTTCGGCAAGACGATCTTTCCGTCACCGCTCGGTTGGACCTTGCTGAACGGTTGATGGGCCAAGACACCGCTTTCATCGATCCCTATGACCGCAAACTCATCGACGACCTCTCAGGCCGGTTTCTAGACGGAATCAACCACGAATCTCTGATCGCTGAAGTCGCCTCGCTGCGGTCCGACGCCCTTCAAGATTCATTGGCCGGCGGCGATGCCTACCCGCAAATCCAAGCCGAAGCCAACCGTTTGGACTCCACCGTCCAATCCGTTTATGCATTTCGAGCAGGAACCATCGGGTGGAGAGAAGTCAACCGAAGGCATTGCGACAACCCAGAGTATGACATCATCAACATGAACAGCTTCAATTTTGTCAATGCGACATTCGATGATTTGCTCGGTCGTTACCCGACAGAAGCAGAATTCGAGCAAGCATACACAGCTGTCGAGTTCAATTCCCCGGCAGTTTTGTTCGGGGGCCCCATCAACGATAAATCCACCTATTTGCAACAAATGGTGAATGACCTCGAATTTGAGGACGCCGCGATCCGCTGGAGTGCTGAAAGGCTCTTGGTTCGCCCCATCACCGGTGCCGAAATCGCAGCCTGGAGAGAAGTCACCGGACAGCAAGTCGACATCCGTCTCCTTCAAAAACTGTTGGTCACCTCCGACGAATACGCCGATTTCGAATGACACGAAGCCCATTCAAAACCATGCGAACTGCTGGGTTCACCGCACTCCTATTGGCCTTGACGGCCTCGGGGTGTCAGGTCGAACCCGACGTGACTTACGGATTGGAGACCTTGGAATTGGGTTCTGCCACAGCCGACAAGGACCGGCTGAAGTCCCTGGACCAATGGATCGTGATTCTGCATGCCGACTTGTTCGGTGAGTCTCTTGGCAGTGCGGATTTGTTCGACATCAAACAGGCGTTCATGAGTGTGGGTGACCAAGCCTTGGCCCGTGAGGTGCTCATTTCAAACTTCATGCAAGACCCAAACGTTGTGTTGCCCGATCCTGCGGAAATCTTGAATGACCCGGACACCTTCATCAACGACACCTACGTTCGATTCTTGGTTCGTTACCCCACAGAAGCTGAACGGACTTGGCTCAAGAACTTCTTGTCTGCCAACCCAACGGTGACACCAGAATTGATGTTCACGGCCTTTGCCCTGAGCGAAGAATACCTCCACTACTGACCCTATGAAACGCAGATCTTTTCTCAAGAAAACGGGGTTGGCTGCCGCAGGGTCGGCAGTTGCCCCCTTCATTCTGCCATCGGGACGCTTGTTTGCGGCCTCGGGTCGCAGGATGGCCCACCATGTGGTGATGGTCGCTTTTGCTGGAGGTGTTCGCCAACAAGAAAGCTATTTGCGGCGATACGTCGATGACAGCCAAGGCGAACCCTATCCGGGCAACATCATGTCCAATCTGTTGACAGGTGAAGCACCCATTGCCAAAATTGTCTACGGCACAGGCGTTGGCGGAATCAACCCCATCCCAGCATTGCTTCCAGAGCCATTGGAGCAACTGGGAACCACCTTTGGCGAGGTGCGTTCCTTGAGTGCAGGTCACTTTGGCGGCCTCAACTCGTTGGTGCAAGGTGCGGACCCCGGGGGGCAAGGACTGAAGCAAAGGCCCTTGCAGCCCACCATTTTTGAATACCTCAGAAGACACGGGGGATATTCTGCCACCGACACCTGGTTTGTGGGCAATGGCATCGGAGGCTCCATCCCCATGCTCAACCACAGCAACCACCCCCAATACGGGGCGGAATACGCCGGGAATTTCTTCGCGCCTACAACCACTTTTTTAGGACCAGGAGAACCTGCATTTGCCAATGCCGAGACCCACCATCCAGAAAATGAGTTGGCCCCCATGCAAAAAATGAAGGCCTTCTTGGACCAACAATTCAACGCGGACGGGTCTGGTGGTTTCGGAGGAGGCTTGAACAACACCGACGACGAAAAGGAGGAAATCAAAGCCTTCATGAAATTGATGTTTGAAAAGGTGGACAACAATGCGATCAACCTCCCCCCGGTCACAGACAACCGGGACACGGCCACCGTGGGCTTCACTTGCGAGCTCTTGTCTCATTTCAAGCCGGCCTTCACCATGGTGAACTTGAGCTCTGTGGATTCCTGCCACTCCAATTTCACCACCTACTTGAGCGCCTTGCACCGGGCCGATCATGCCGTGGGGCATTTGTGGAACCACATTCAATCCATTCCAGAAATGGCGGGAAACACCACCCTGATTTTGACCCCGGAGTGCGGACGAAATTTGCAACCCAACAACATTTTGGATCAGAACGACTGGCGCGCCTACGACCACAGCGACGAAAACAGCCGCAGGATTTTCACGATGATGGCGGGCCCCGACGTCCCGACCAACCTGACCATTGGAGGAGAAGGCAATCCGGTTGGGCTCGTGACCGACACCATGATGACCGTGTGCGACCTCTTGGGCGTGATGCCCGAAGTCCAAGCAGCCAACTTGGTGTTTCCAGACACTGACAGCTTATTCAATCGAATCTGATGCGCGCATACCCGGGACTTTTGCTGTGGACTTGGATGGCGGCCTTCGCCGTTGCCACAGCTGTGGGATGTTCTGCAGAACCTCCGCCCAACCCTTACGAAAACCTCCCTCCTGTGGTCACAGAGGTCGGGTTTTTGGTCCCCGATTTGCCCGAGGACAACTTCGCTTGGATCCATCAGCAAGTGCTCAAGCCAACCTGCTCCAACAGTGGTTGCCACGACGGAACGTTCGAGCCTGATTTTCGCACGGTGGGCTCCTCTTGGAACACCTTGGTTAACCATCCAGTCATTGCCAACAATGCCGACATGGGTTTCACAAGGCGTGTGGTCCCAGGCGATGTCGCCCAATCGTTTTTGTACGAGCGATTGACGGTGAACATTCCCAACACCTCTGGCATGATGCCGTTGGAAGTGGATGCGTCCAGTGATTTTGAAGAGCGCAGGCCGGAATACTTGGAGGCCATCCAACAGTGGATCGACGCTGGAGCGCCCGACGTCAATGGTCAAGTGGCTTCTTCCGAAGGCCTCTCCCTGCCACCTCAGGTGCATGGTTTTGGTGTGTTTCCCCCCGACCTCTCTGAAGGAGCCTACCCACGTGCAGAGGGTCCTGGGATTCAACCCGTTTTGGTGGAGGCTTCAAACGTTCAGGTATTCATCGCCGTGACCGACGACCAATTGGGGTTGAACGATTTGGATTGCCGTTGGGCATTGGGGGCGGACGTGCAAGACGCCTCTTCAGCCGAAGATGGCGGAACGTTCAGCGAAGCTCCCTTTGTGTTCAATGCGCCCACTTTTTCTGGCAGCACCGAAACGTATGGGTTGTCGGCCACCATTGATTTAACAGGTCAGCCACCGGGCACAGAATTAACCCTGCAAATCCGGGCCAGCGATGGAGATTCCGATGCCTTCGCACCTCAGGACAACAGCCCCGACTACATACAGCTCCTTTACCGCTTGCGCATCCAATCCTGATGACCCGATTGAACGCCCTCCTTTTGCTCATGACCGCGGGCTTGGCCCATTCCGGTTGCTCCCCTGAAGAGGTGGACCCCGTGGCCCCTGCACTCGAGTGGGTCTCCATCAGCCACACCACCATAGCGTCGTTTGCCACCCCCATGGTGGTCACCTTGCAATACCGCGATCACCAAGGCGACTTGGGGTGGTCAGATCCAGATATCCACGCCTTGGAAGTGTTGGACGCCCGACTCGAGGCACCCGATACTTATCATGTTCCTCCACTCACACCCGATGGCATGGAACTCGACATCCAAGGCACCTTTGACGTCCATCTGCCCCCCTTGTTTCTTCTGGGAAACGGTGGAGACGAATCCACGCGGTTGACATTCAGAATCACAGACCGGGCAGGAAATGCTTCCAATGCTGTGACAAGTCCCCTGCTCTTGATCACCGACACCCTCTAAATCCTCGATGGCGCTGTGCCCCTCCATGTTCCGGATGATGTTGGCCCTTGGCTTGGTGACAAGCTGGGCCTCGGACAGTTGGGCTCAGGGAGACGCCATGTTCACCATGATGGACACGACGGTTGCCGATTGCATTGGAGAGCTCACCGACTCTGGCGGACTACAAGAAGCCTACGGCAACAATGAAAACTTGGTCTTTACCGTAGACGCGGGAAGTCCTCTCGATGTAGAGTTCATCGGAGCCATCGAGATTGAACCTGCCGCACCGGGCGGCGTGGCCTTGTTTGATTATTTGGTCCTCCACGATGGCCCTTCGCTGGCCTCACCCGTTTTGGATACGCTCTACGGATTGATCAACAACCCGCCGGGCTACGTGACCAGTGGTGCATTGACCGTTCATTTTGTCTCCGATGCCAGTGCCCAACCAGAAGGCTTTCATCTGCGCTGGACCGCCAACCCACCACCACCCGATCCGCCGACCGCCACGTTGAGCGGACTGGGGGATTGCCCGCATCCAGCCATGACCTTGGCTTTGTCCTTCCCCATTGAATGCGACCTGATTGATTGGAACAGCTTTCAATGGCAGGGCCAAAACGGTCAAAACTGGGCCATGGACAGCACTGTGGCCATCAACTTGAGTTGTTCCAATGGGACCACCGATGGACTCATTCTTCCCTTCGTAGAGGGAGACTTCCTCCAGGGAAACTGCGACATCACGGCCCAATTGAATGTGGGCGTTCGCGATGCCTGCGATTCCATTTGGATGCTGCCCATTGCTGGACAGTGGAGTTCCACTGACTGTGAGGCCACTCCCCTGGTCACGCTGGAAGCCGATTCCATCTGTGCTGGAGGCTGCTCGGTCCTGGAAGCCCTTCCCCGTGGTTGTGGACCTACGGTGATCTCTTGGTCGGGTTCTGACGGGACCGCTTCTTCTGGAGACGGACCATGGACGTTGTGCCCTGACTCCACCACCACCTATACCGTCACGGCCATAGAGACCGAGACCGGAATCAGCGGCAGCCAGGACATCACGCTTTCGGTGATTCTGCTCGGCGCCTGGAACCCCGACACCGTGCTGTGTCCCCATGATGAATGGGCACTCAGTCAGGGCACTGTGCAAGGCCAGTGGGAAGGGCCAGGGGTTTCTGGACCTCCTTGGATTTTCTCGGCTGACTCCAGCGGACCTGGCTTGCATGTCCTGCAATTCAACACCATTGGGTCCACACTTTGCAGCTCCGAAACCACCGTCGAAGTCTTGGATGTGCATGTGCCAGAGTTTGTGGCCACGTGTCCTGACTCCAGCCCCTTTGAATTGGAGTCCACCCCTTCTTTGGGCGTCTGGTCAGGAGATGGAATCGCAGGGTCAACCTTTGACCCCTCTGCTGTGGCTGACTCCAATGGCCTGGCATCGGTGACCGCCACATTCACATTCTCGGGCTGTGCCGACTCCAGCATCATCTCTGTCCAACCATCCGCACCTTTGGTTTCATTGGGGAATGTCTGTCAGTCTGAGCCCAGCATTGTTCTTCCCGAAAACCCACCCGGGGGAGTGTGGTCTGGGGCTGGCTGGTCCGACGACGACGGCATGTTTGTGCCGGAGGATGCCCCAGCTGGAGCCATCGCCTTGACCTACGCCATGCAAGGTTGCAACAGCTTCGCCTCGGGCACCCTCTTGCCCATCCAAGCGGGCCCCACATCCACCAGCTGTCCTGAGCAACCCGGCTTTGTGCCTTACCCTGACTTCTTTCCCTCCGGTGGCCTTTGGGATGGACCGGGCATTGTTGCAGAAGAGGCTGAAACCGGTTTTTACGACCCAAGCTTGGTTCCCAATGGCCAATGGAGTCCCTTGGTGTATTCAGCGCCCAATGGATGCACGGATACCCTGTGGATGTTCAACCGGCAAACAGAAGTCACTCCCGACTTGCTCCACCTCTGCCAAAGCGACACGTCCAACCTTTTGGACCAAAGCACCGTCCAAGTCACTCCGTGGTGCGGGGCATGGAGTTCGGCTTCTGCGGCCAACATTGAATACTTGGGTGACTGCGATTGGAGCGCCACAGCAGAGCTGCTGCCCATGGGCACGGCTGAATTCACCTATTCGGTCAACGGCTGCATCGACACCCTCACATGGGTCGTCCACCCTGACTCTTTGAACATGCTGCCTTTGGTGACCTGCATCGAGGACAGTGCATTGCCCCTTCCAGAACTCCCCTTGGGGGCGCAATGGTCGGGTTCAGGCATTGTGGCCCCCGATGCCAGTGCACCCCAGATTTGGTCGTGGTCTCCAATGGAAGCTGGTGGAGGCATTCACCCCTTGATCTGGACGTCTCCAGCGGGGTGTGCCGACACGGTTTTGGCCGGCGCAGAAGTGGCTCCTGTGTGGGACATGCCATTCGACAGTGTCTCCTGTGCCAACAGCCTGAATGTGCAGCTTCCTGTTCCCATGGACCCAGGCGTGACCAATTCCAATGCTTCCCCCACATGGACCATTGACGGCGCCATCTGGACCCAAGACACCTCCACCCTGTCACTCGGACCCGGTTCCCATGAAGTCCAGGTTCAGTGGTCAGGCGCGGCATGTAACACCGAATCCAGCTGGACCATGGACGTTCTCCCTTTGCTGCAAGTCAACCTCACGGTCAACGACAGTACACTTTGCGCAGGTGTCGGCACAGAGGCCTTAGCCGTCGCAAGCGGAGGGCTGTCCGGCAGCGAACCAATGAACATCGTTTGGTCCGATGGCGGGTTGCCGCTTTTGTCCAGAATCCTTCAACCCGACTCCTCTTCTTGGTGGACCATCCACATTGACGATGGTTGCAGCGACCCCGTTTCTGACAGCATTTGGCTGTCTGTTCTTCCATCGATTCAAACGGCTCACCTCACCGGGCCAATGGAATGCCATGGGGCGCCTTCCTCAGTTCTTCTCGATGCTGCGTCTCCCATCAATGTGCTCCACATTGTGGAGGGAGATACCCTTGGAACAGGTCCAATTTCGCTGGATGTAGTGGCGGGAAACACCTTCAGCTGGACCCTGTACGACCCTCAAGAAGGCTGCAGCATGGACACCAACATCTGGGTGCCCAGCCATCCTCCTTTGACCGCTGCATTTGGCATTTCTCCCGCACTGGACTGCATCCCTTGGGATGCACAACCCATCCGTTTCATTGATTTCTCGCAGGGTGCGGATTTTGGGCAATGGACGTGGTCGCCCATTCAAGTCGAAGACCAACAGGCCTCTGCCGATTCCCTGGATTGGGCCTTTGCAGTGAACCCCAACCTGACCTTGACCACCACCGGAACGTGGGAAGTTCAATTGGTTGTGAATCAGAATTCTGGGTGCACCGACACCACACAACAGACCCTTTGCTTGCTGCCCGAAGTCCAAGTGTGGATGCCCGATGCATTTTCTCCCAACCAAGATTTGAGCAATGACCGTTTTCGGCCGCGAGGAAGCGGCGTCAAGGAGTGGAAAATGCGCATCTGCAACCGGTGGGGCGAGTTGGTTTGGGAAGAACAACACGCCGGCCTTCCAGCAGACAGCGAGTTGAAGCCCACCACAGATTTGGGATACCCCATTGGCTGGGACGGCGCAAATGCACCCGTCGGTGTCTACGCCGTCCGGCTAGAAGGGGTTTCCGACGGGGGATCCCCCTTCCTCCTTGAACAAGCCTTGCGCCTCATCCGATGAAGATTCTGCCATTTTCAGGGAGGCCCTTGGTGGGCATGGCAAGCTTTCTGGGCCTTCTGTGCAGCACCCCCATGCAAGCGCAAGAAGCGGTCGCTCCTTGGATCTGCGGCCTGCCTGGTCTTGAGCACCCGGCAGCATGGTCTCTCGGAACGGCATCGGTCACCGCTGGCGCTCAAACAGAATCCAGATGGGCCCATCATGGAGAACCGCTAAGCAGCTTTTGGTTTGGCGCGCAATGGCGTCCTGAATTGAAGGGTAAAGGCGGGAGATCATCAGGAAGAAACGATTGGAGCTTTGGCGCAAAAACCACATTGGAAGACCAAGCTTCAGGTTGGAAGCACGGACATCACACCCTTCACGGTGCCCTGGCCATCCCACTCAACCGACAATGGCAAGGCGCCGCAGGCATTGGCTTGGGGGTGTCACATTGGGTTCTCGACGGTCGGCCGTGGTCATGGGACGCCCAGTATGGACCGGGAGGCTACAACGCAGCCGCCCCAACCGGTGAACCTGAATCTTTGGTGGTGGGAGGAGCTGTTCAACCCGAAGTTTCCCTGAGCCTGGCTGCTGAACGAAGGGTTCAAATGCGGTCCTCCCAACCCCACTACAAAGGCGCAGTTACACTCCGACATTTGATTCGAAACCCTTCGCCTCACTTTTTGATTCAACATGCCGACACCACGTCCAGGCATGTGGCATGGTGGATGGAGGGCGCGTCCGCTTTGGGTCTGGAAGACCTCCGTTGGCGAGCGTGGCACCGGGGTGCATGGCAAGGGTCCGCGAAAATTTTGGAGTGGGGCGCCGCCTTGAGCAGAACCTTTGGCACCGCCTCCCGATTCACCCGAGAAGAGATGTCCCACGACATTGAATGGGGGGTTCTGGTCCGAACAGACGGCTTGATTCGACTGCCTCTGATGTGGAAACACGCCGGACTCGCTTGCTGGATTGCCCCGGGGTTTTCCCTGCAAAGCGCTTCGGCTGCATCCAGCCCTTGGGCCGCCTCTGTTCTTTGGAGCCCCAGCGGACAAAGCGTCACCCGCGTGCGCTAAAACATCGCTGCCCATTGGGGCCACTCAACCCCCTCAGCCCTTGAGCTGCCCCGCTCCGCTCCTATGGTCTGCGAACACCAGATCGCCCGACCCTGTGAGTCGGAAAACCTTCGCGCTCCCAAAATCGCAACAACAAAAAAGGGCGCCTTCCGAAGAAGGCGCCCCCATTGGACAAGGCAAGTCTTAGGTTTTGGTTATTCCGCCCCGCATTCGGAGTTGAAGAGCAAAAGCAAGTCCAAAAGGTCTTGAATGCCCACACTTCCGTTGAAGTCAAAGTCCCAGCAAATGGGCGCGACGCAGGTGCCGTCGTCCAAGTTTGCAAGTGGTTGATAGTTCTGTGCCTCCGGATCTGTGCAACCTGTCCAGAAACAAGAGCCATCGTCGGTGATGGCACCTGGATCAAAGTTGAGCGCCGATGGATACACACATCCTTCGTCTCCGCAATCTGCTCCTGGCATCGCACATGGTTCCACACCCAATTCAGCTGGAGACAGTGGGTTCAAGATTCCACATCCACCGCCATCGGTGTTGTAATACACCAGCAAATCGGTGATTTCCAAGGCGCCAATGCTGCCGTCTCCATTGGAGTCAGGACAAGGCGGTGCGTCCGTACAATTCCCGTCGTCCACCGTGGCATAGGTCGTGTAGTTCCGGTAGTAATCCACGGTGCATCCAGAATAGAGACAAGTTCCGTTGTCACCCAACGCCAGCGGATTGTAGTTGAGGGCTGTGGGGTATGTGCAACCTGGGGCCGCGCCACATGAACCATCGTCGTAAACCGCATCTGCGCTGTAGTTCTCGGATTCGGGGTTGGTGCATCCACAAATGGACACCACACTCGAAGCCATGCCTGCAGAAGACACCGCCACAGTGGGACGAATGTCCACATTGGGGTCTCCACCGAGGAACATTTGGAAATTGATCACTCCATTGATTTCGCCATCCGTGGTCAACTGAGCCACGAGCACATCCAGGTTCTCCCCTGCGATTCCATTGGTGGCGTCATTGGTCACAAACCACGCTCCACCTGTGGCATCGTCGATGTCGATTCCACCTCCTGAAGAGAAGGCCGCCAACCAGTTCTGGCCAGGGCTGCTCACCGCCTGAACTTCGGCTTGTCCCAGTGCTGTGTTCGGGGTTTGCTCAATGCCAATGGTCACCCAGCTGTCATACTCCAAGGAGGGCATGAAGTTGAAGAGCAATGGATTGATGGCCGAACCGTAATTGGACCCCACTCCTTCTTGGTACCAAGAAGTGCTGGTGTTCAAGTTCAATGGCAGTTCACCATTTCCGAAGACACTGGACAACTTGTCATCCTCACTGGCCGCAGTGACGTAGAGCCTGTATGTGGTGAGGCCATCGAGGTCCCCTCCCACGTGCTCCATCACCCGAACGAGCTTGGCTCCATATCCAGCACTGTCGCTTTCGAAGTAAAGTGTGTCCGGACCCGGAACAATTTCAGGCTCATAGCATGAGCAGTATTCACAACTGCCATCGTCCTCTGTCACAATTTCACTGTAGTTACACGCTCCGTTATCGGTGCATCCACCCAGCTCTTCTTCGTCGCAGACTCCATCTCCGTCGGCATCGTTGTAGCAGTTTCCAAAGCAGTCCACCAAATCAGACCCGTAAACCTGGTCCGCATAGATGCAGCTTCCATCGTCGGTGTTGTAACCGCCACTGAAGTTGCAAGCCGTTGGATCCGTGCACCCATAGATGACCAGCTCCGCACAAGATCCATCGTCCACGTTGGCCTCTGCATTGTATTCCAGATAATCTGGATCCGTGCAGCCCTCGAACACAAGAACCTGACAAGAACCGTCGTCCACATCGGCTGTGGGGTCGTATTCGATGTAATCGGAATCGATACAGCCGCCGTACAAACATGAGCCATCCTCATCCGTGGCATCGGCTGAATAATTCACCGCCTCGCTGTCGGTGCAGCCTCCCACTTCCTCTTGGTCACAAATGCCATCCTCGTCAAGGTCATTCAAGCACGCTCCGTCACAGTCCACGTAATTGACGCCGTAAATGTCCACGGGGTATTGGCAATCGCCTGCCGTGTTGGCATCCGCATTGTAGTTGCAGGCCAATTCTTCCAAACATCCCACCACAACTGGCGTTTCACACGATCCATCATCGGTATTGGCCTGGGGGTTGTACTCCAAGAAGCTGGAATCGGTGCAGCCTTCCTCAACAGGGGTCGCACACGAACCATCATCGGTGTTGGCGAATTCATTGTATTCCGTGAAGAATGGATTGGTACATCCGCTGATCACAGGGGTCATGCAGCTGCCATCATAGGTGTTGGCCGCCGGATCAAACTCCAAGAAATTGGGGTCTGTACAACCCTCCACCACTGGCGTTGAGCATGAGCCATCGTCCACATTCGCTTCGGCATTGAACTCTGTAAACTCAGGGTCCGTGCATCCGTCCACAATCAGCGTCAAGCAAGAGCCATCGTCCACATCTGCAGTGGGGTCATACTCCATGTACGCTGGGTCCAAACAACCACCGTAGAGACAGTTGCCTGCGTTGGTGTTGGCGTCGGGGTTGTAATTCGCCGCAGCTGGATCTGTGCAACCGAGAACCACACAGAAGCCATTGTCCACGTTCGCGTCTGGGTCGTAGTTGTCTGCATCTGGATTGGTGCAACCCCAGTACTCACAATCGCCACTTTCGAAGTTGGCTTGTGGATCAAAGTTGTCGGCTTCAGGGTCAGTGCAACCCAAGAAGAGACATGAACCGTCGTCCACATTGGCGAAGTCATCATAGTTGATGGCCGTCTGGTCGGTGCATCCCATGTACAAGCAGCTGCCGTCTTCCAAGTTGGCCTCTGGGTCGTAGTTGTCTGCAAAGCTGTCGGTGCAACCTGGGTAGGTGCACGAGCCGTCATCCACGTTCGCTTGCGCGTCGTAATTGGACGCGGTCTCATCTGTGCAACCCAAGTATTCGCAGGTGCCATCATCCGTGTTGGCTCCCTCGTCAAAGTTGTCAGCATTCACATCCGTGCAACCATAGTAGATGCAGGTTCCATCATCTGAATTGGCGCCCTCGTCATAGTTGTCTGCAGCCATGTCGGTGCAACCGAAGTACAAACAAGATCCGTCATCGACATTGGCTCCAGCGTCAAAGTTGTCGGCCTCTGCGTCCGTGCAACCACTGTACAAGCATGACCCGTCATCGGTGTTGGCCGAAGCGTCAAAATTGTCGGCTTCGGTGTCAATACAGCCATAGTAAATACAGGTCCCATCGTCAGAATTGGCCCCAGCATCAAAGTTGTCGGCTTCGGCATCCGTACATCCGTAATAAATGCAGGATCCGTCTTCGGTGTTGGCCTCAGCATCAAAGTTGTCGGCTTCAGGGTCGATGCATCCGTAATAGATACAAGACCCGTCGTCGGTGTTGGCCACACTGTCGAAGTTGGCCGCCGCTTCATCCGTGCAACCTTCGATCAGGCATGAGCCATCTTCGTCAGTGGCTGATGGATTAAAGTTGATGGCGATGTCGTTCGTGCAACCCGCGATTTCAGCTTCGTCACACACTCCATCTCCGTCGACGTCGTTCAAGCAATTTTCGTCGCAGTCCACGTAATCCACACCGTAGATGTCGAGGGGATACTCACAAGAGCCATCTTCTTGGGTGGCCAGCGCATCGTAGTTGCAGGCCGCAGGGTCTGTACAACCCAAACAAGAGATGTAGTCACAGCTATCGTCATCTGTGTTGGCCACCTCATCATAATTGCAAGCCGACTCATCGGTACAACCAAGGAAGATGCAAGAACCATCGTCCACGTTGGCTCCAGAATCATAGTTGGAGGCGTTCTCCTCAATGCAGCCCGGGAACAAACAAGAGTTGTCATCGGCGTTCGCATCGGCGTCGTAATTGCTGGCAGTTTCATCCGTACAACCCAGGTACAAGCAATCTCCGTTGTCGAAGGTCGCATCGGGGTTGTAGTTGTCTGCAGCAGGGTCCTGACAGCCGGCAAATAAGCACGTTCCGTTGTCTTGCGTTGCAAAGAAGTTGAAGTTCAGCGCACTGGGGTTGGTACAACCTGGGATCACACATGAACCATCGTCAAACGTCGCCGCCGGGTTGTAGTTCGTGGCAAAAGGCAAGGTGCAACCTCCAGTGGCACAAGACCCATCATTGATGTTGGCATCGGGGTTGTAGTTGGCCGATGACGGGTTGGTACATCCCAAGATCAAGCAGGAACCATTGTCAATCGTGGCAATCCCACTGTAGTTGATGGCCAACGGATTGGTGCAACCTGCAATGATGCAGCTGCCATCGTCCACCACCGCGTTCGAGGCGTAGTTCACCGCCAGCGGATTGGTGCATCCATACACCTGACAGGTGTTGTCATCGAGCGTGGCGTCTGGGTTGTAGTTCACCGCGTCTTCATCGGTGCAACCGAGTAGAATGCAGGATCCATCGTCCACATCGGCGAGGGCACTGTAGTTGATCGCTGCTGAATTTGTGCAGCCACCAAAAGCACAACTTCCGTCTTCCACTGTGGCTTCTGGGTTGTAGTTGGTCGCTGTGGGATAGGTACAGCCCGAAGTGATGCAAGAGCCATCGTCGATGGTGGCGGTTTCATCGTAATTGTCCGCCGTGGCATCCGTACATCCTGAACAGGATTCGGATTCACAACTTCCATCTTCGTTCGTGGCGTCTTCGCTGTAGTTACAGGCCGTCTCATCTGTGCAACCTGGCACTTCATCTTCGTCGCAAATGCCATCTTCATCGGCATCGTTCAAGCAAGCGCCTGTGCAATCCACGTTGTCGACTCCGTACTCATCGACTGGGAAGCTGCAACTTCCATCGTCCTCATTGGACATGGGGTCGTAGTTGCAGGCCCCCATTTGAGTGCAACCGGCATAGATGCAGTTGCCATCATCGGCGTTGGCTTCGGCGTCAAAATTGT
This sequence comes from uncultured Flavobacteriales bacterium, assembly GCA_938092195.1. Classification (GTDB taxonomy): domain Bacteria; phylum Bacteroidota; class Bacteroidia; order Flavobacteriales_D; family Sanyastnellaceae; genus UBA8752. Next base: position 16,295 of record CALKHD010000089.1, read on the forward strand.
CGGCCTCTGGGTCGGTACAGCCCAAATACTCGCAACTGCCATCTTCATTGTTGGCATTGCTGTTGTAGTTGTCGGCCTCGGCATCCGTGCAGCCTGAAATCACACAGGTGCCATTTTCGAGGTTCGCGCTGCTGTTGTAGTTGTCGGCTTCCGGATTGGTACAACCAGGGAACAAGCAAGAGCCGTCATCGGTGTTGGCACCAGGTTCGTAATTGGCTGCTGTTTCATCCGTGCATCCTTCAAACAAACAAGTTCCATCGTCCACCGTGGCAATGGGGTTGTAGTTGGTGGCCGAGGGTGAAGTGCACCCCGCATAATCACAACTGCCGTCATTGGTGTTGGCAGTCTCATCATAGTTGCCCGCAAAAGGATCGGTGCAACCGTAGAACAAACAACTGCCATCAAAGACCGTGGCCTCTGGGTTGTAGTTGTCCGCAGAAGGGTCCGTACATCCGCTGTAAATGCAGCTGCCATCGTCCACGTCCGCATCGCCGTCAAAGTTGTCGGCTGTGACATCGGTGCAACCCGCATACTCGCAGCTTCCATCGTCGTAGGCCGCGTCATCGGTGTTGATCGCATTGGGGTCGGTGCAACCACAATCAGGTGCTCCAAACGTCGCTACATAGCGCAAGTCCATATCGGTATCACCATTGGGGAACACCTGAACACGCATGGATCCACTCAAGTCACCATCTGTGGTGAACTGACCGATCAAAACGCGTTGATCCTCTCCTGAAACCCCGTTCGAAGCCGAGTTCAGGACGTACCATCCACCACCGGTGCCGTCGTTGATCAGAATGTTGTCACCTGCTTCAAAGGCCACAGTCCAGCTGGGAGACACCCCAGACACAGTGGCCACATCTTCCTCTCCATTTGAAGAGTTCGCTTTTTGATCCAACCCAATGGTGACCCAGCTGTCATAAGCCAGTTCGGGCACAAATCCGAGCAAAATGTCGGTGATCACCGCCGG
>CALKHD010000090.1 GCA_938092195.1 uncultured Flavobacteriales bacterium
GATTTCGTGGGAGAAATCACATGCATTCCAGTAAAGGCTCCATACGCCGGCATCACGGCCTGCTTTTCGCCAAACAAAAAACAACGGACACGCAGTCTTTGACGGCCCGATCCTGACAACCGGACGCCAGGGTGAACGTGCCCGCAGACATGGTAACCAAACCCCTCCAACCAATCCGCCGGGTCGTGGGTAAACGTGAATGGCCCTTCGTCCAGCCGATCCATTTGCCGAATGCCCGCTTCTTGAAGCAGTGCATCGGGGATGTCGTCGTGGTTGCCTCGAATCAGGATCCAATCCAAGTGGGCATGCTCCAAGCAGAGGTCTGCAAAAGGGGACCATTCCTTGTTGATGTCGCTGTGAAACAAATCTCCAAGCAGCAATACCCGGCTGGGTTTGAATGCCTTCAAGTTCTCTCTCAACCGATGAAGGGTGGCCAAGGTGGGCTCTGAACCGATGGGAACTCCATGCTTTCTAAAATGGGCTGCCTTCCCCAAATGAAGGTCACTCAGCCAAAGCGTGGACGCGGCCGGCCACCAGACAGCTCCACCGGGCAACAACACCAGATTCACCCCTGAGACTTGTGCTTTCAACCCGCCCAAACCTCTGGAGTTTCTTAGCGAGTCCACCCAAAATTCATCCCAAAGCGAATGCCCGGCACCCACTCCTCTTCTCCATAAATGAAGTGATCTCCAATGGTGGTGGTAACAGACTTCACTTGAGGCCCGATGAACAAGTCCCCGCGCACGGCATCTGAAATCTTAAACTGCCCTCCCAGCACCACTCCAGCTCCCAGAGCGGTTCTGCGCTGAACCCCCGTGAAGTTGGTCACCATGGTCCTTTGAATCGCCCTCACCCTTGCAAAAGCCCCGAAGTAAAAGCCCTTCATGGTTTCCTGAGACAAGTACACCCTGGCTTCCGGCTGCACGATAAAGCCCAACCAATCCACAGAATTAAGCGAAGTCTTGACCCCCAGTAGACTCTCCAAATCCGAGGTGTTCAACTCCAAATTGGAGCGCACGACACCCGCGGACATTTGCCATGAACAGCGATCGGAAAACGGGCGTTCAACAGCCACTTGAAATTGGCCTGCAAACCAACCAAAGGGGTTTGATTTGACCACCATTTGTGAAGGAGACTGCGCCTGTACCTCTGACCCGATGCCCGAGAGCAAGGCCAAGGAAATCAAACAGGCCATCCGCACCTTCATAGGGATTTCACGAACCACTTCCATGGCCTCACCAACCGATGCCAATGGTCAAACCAAAACGAAGACCGGAGCCTTCAGAATCATCTGAACTGAGGTCCTCATAGGCCTCGAAATTCGATGTGTACGTGGTTGTAGACGACTTGAATTGGGGACCCAGAAACAACTCCCCAGTCAGACCATTGGCCAATTGGTACTGGTATCCCAAAACGAATCCACCACCAATGGATTGACGGGTCCTCGTGCTGGCTTGATCTGAATCCACCGTCGTCTTCACAGAACGAAATCGACCAAATGGAGCGATGTACAGCCCATCGGGAGCCACGTCACCCAAATAGTAACGCACCTCTGGCACCACGATAAAGCCACCCCGCGTGGCTTCGTAAGATTCAAATGAAAACCCTGTCGAATCGGTGATACTCAAGTTGACCACTGAAAAAATTCCACCAGGCATGACTTGGACAGAGAGCTTCTCGGAAAGGAAGTGCTCGTAACCAAATTGATACTGTCCTGCGAACCAACCGAATGGATTCGCTTTGATGACCCCTGTGCCTTCCTGCTCTTGGCCTTGAACCTGAAGGCCCATCACCATGATGAAAATGAATGCCAAATGCTTCATGCGTTCTGTTGCTTAATGAGGTTGAGGGCAGATCCAGACTGGAACCACTCGATTTGCTGTGCGTTGTAGGTGTGGTTGCACACGATGGTGTCTTCGCTTCCGTCGGCGTGCTTGACCGCGATGGTCAAGGGCTTGCCCGGTGCGAAATCCTTCAGATCGACCATGTCAAAGGTGTCGTCTTCGCGGATCACATCGTAGTCAGCTTCGTTGGCGAAGGTCAAGCCGAGCATTCCCTGCTTCTTGAGGTTGGTCTCGTGGATGCGGGCAAAGGACTTGACCAGAACCACGCGCACCCCAAGGTGACGGGGCTGCATGGCGGCATGCTCACGTGAACTGCCCTCTCCATAATTGGAGTCGCCCACCACCAAAGTGGGGACACCAGCTGCTTTGTAAGCGCGGGCCACAGAGGGCACTTCGCCTGTGGAACCGTCGAGCTGGTTCACCACCGCATTGGTGGCTCCACCAAAGGCGTTCACCGCTCCGGTCAGCGTGTTGTTGGAGATGTTGTCGAGGTGTCCGCGGTAGCGCAACCATGGACCGGCCATCGAAATGTGGTCTGTGGTGCATTTGCCGGCAGCCTTGATCAACAGACGCATGCCTGTGAGGTTGGCACCGTCCCAAGGTTGAAATGGCGTCAGCAACTGCAAACGCTCGCTTTCTCCATTGACCACCACTTGAACGCCGCTGCCATCTTCAGCAGGAGCCAAGTAACCAGCATCTTCCACGTCAAACCCTTTTTCGGGCAGCTCATATCCGGTGGGGACGGGCAGCTTCACCGGACCATCCGCACCTTCAAGGGTGTCGGTCATGGGGTTAAAGGTCAAGTCACCCGCCAAGGCAATCGCCGTCACCACTTCTGGAGACCCCACAAAAGCATGGGTGTTGGGGTTGCCATCTGCCCGCTTCGCGAAGTTTCGGTTGAAACTGTGCACGATGCTGTTCTTCTCTTTCTTCTCAGCTCCACTCCTCGCCCACTGGCCAATGCAAGGGCCGCAAGCATTGGCGAAGACGTCTGCTCCCATCTTGTCGAAGGTGTCCAAGACGCCGTCACGCTCCAAGGTGTAGCGCACGAGCTCAGATCCCGGAGTGATGGTCAGCTTGCCTTTGCTTTCCACACCGGCTTCTACAGCCGCGGCGGCCAAAGAGGCGCTCCGCGTGATGTCCTCGTAGCTGGAGTTGGTGCAAGAACCAATCAGGCCGTATTCAATCTTGGTGGGGTACCCCTTCTCGGCGCAGAGTGCAGCCATCTGGCTCACTGGCGTGGCCAAGTCTGGACTGAATGGCCCGTTGAGGTGGGGCTCCAATGTGGTCAAGTCAATTTCGATGACCTGATCGAAGTATTCTCCCGGGTTGGCATAGACTTCTGCGTCACCTGTCAGGTGCTCGGCAATGCCATCGGCCAAGGCGGCCACATCTGCGCGGCCCGTCGCCCGCAGGTAACGGCCCATGCTCTCGTCGTATCCGAACGTAGAAGTCGTGGCTCCAATCTCAGCACCCATGTTGCAAATGGTGCCCTTTCCAGTGCAGCTCATCGCATCGGCGCCCTCGCCGAAGTACTCGACAATGCATCCGGTTCCGCCTTTGGCAGTCAGGATGCCCGCCACCTTCAAGATCACGTCCTTGGGACTGGTCCAACCGCTCATCGTTCCGGTGAGCTTCACGCCAATCAACTTGGGAAACTTGAGTTCCCAGGCCATGCCCGCCATCACGTCCACAGCATCAGCACCGCCCACACCAATGGCCACCATGCCCAGTCCTCCAGCATTCACAGTATGGCTGTCGGTTCCAATCATCATGCCTCCAGGGAATGCATAATTCTCGAGCACCACCTGGTGGATGATGCCAGCCCCTGGCTTCCAGAATCCGATGCCGTATTTGTCGGACACCGACTCGAGGAAATTGTAGACCTCATTGTTGCGGTTGATGGCCTCTTGCAAATCGGTATCGGCCCCAACTTTGGCTTGAATCAAGTGGTCACAATGCACCGTTGAAGGCACCGCTGTCTTGGCCTTTCCGGCCTGCATGAACTGCAACAGCGCCATTTGGGCCGTTGCGTCTTGCATGGCCACACGGTCGGGCGCGAAGTCCACGTAGTCCTTGCCCCGGCTGAAGGCGCTGGAAGCGTCTCCGTCCCACAGGTGCGTGTAGAGAATCTTCTCTGCGAGCGTCAATGGTTTGCCGGTCACTTGACGCGCAGCAGCCACTCGGCTGGGGAAGCGGTCATACACGGAGCGGATCATCTCGAGATCAAACATGTCGATAAGGGTTGAAGCGTTGCGGCGGCGAAGATACGAGGGACCGTAGCTTTGAACCATGACGCGCGCTGTGCTCATTGAACAGGTCAATTTGGCCCTGCGTTCCATTCGGGCGCAATGGCTGCGGACGCTGCTGACTGTGACCATCATTGGAACCGGGATCATGGCCCTCATGTCCATGATTACCGCCACAGAAGCCTTGCGTTCAAGCCTCATTGAGCAATTCGTGGGGCTAGGCGCAGGCACCCTTCAAGTGGATCAAAAGCGGGACCGTGGCGCATTTGGTGGCCGTCGCCTGGGCGACTCAAACCCCATTTCATTTGAAGACGCCATGTCCTTGAAAAAGGAAACCGCGGAAGTCGCAGCCACTTCGGTTTCGGCAAGGGGGACCATGATGGGGCGACTTTCGCGAGAGGGAAAAGAAACTGACCCCAATGTCCTTGTGGTCGGAGGAGACGAAGGGTTCTTGCCCATGAGCGGGTATGATCTGAAGGCAGGAAGAAATTTCACGGAAGAGGAAGTGAGGCGCAATGCCCCTTTGGTGATTTTGGGCAGCGATGTGATCAGCAAGCTGTTTTCACCTGCAGAGAATCCCATCGATCAGGACGTAAGAATCCGGAACCGTCGATACCGAATCGTGGGTGTATTGGGCGAGCAGGGGGCTTCGTTTGGCATGTCTCAAGACAACCAAGCCATCCTGCCTGTTGGAGAAATTCGCGCCCGATTCAGTGGGGCCAGAACCTCGTACAGCGTACAAGTCAAATCCCCAGACCCAGAAACCATCGGCGCACTGTCTGCGCAAGTCATCGGTGAAATGCGCGCCATTCGAGGCGACCTGCCCGGCACAGAAGACAGCTTCCGAATCAGCCGCTCCGATGCCCTGATCGCGCAGTTTAACGACAGCATCAGCTCTGTGACGTATGCCGCATTGTTCTTGGGTCTGATCACCCTTTTTGGATCTTCCATTGGCCTAACCAACATCATGCTGGTGACGGTCACAGAGCGCACCCGAGAAATCGGGCTTCGCAAAGCACTGGGTGCCAACGCGCAAACCATACAAACTCAATTCCTCGTGGAGGTGGTCATCATCGGACTCTTTGGCGGACTCTTTGGCGTCGCACTCGGCATTGGCGTTGGCAATGTGGTGGCCCATTATCTCGAAGCCCCCTTCGCGCTGCCCTGGGGCTGGGTCTTCGTGGCGTTGATTCTCAGTGGCATCGTGAGCTTGGCCAGCGGTTATTACCCGGCCCGGAAAGCGTCCCAGCTCGACCCCATCGAATCCCTTCGGCACGCCTAACCAAGGCTCCTTATTTTTGTGGGGATGTCGGAGGTGTCTACTTCACGTGTTGTGTGGGTCATGAGAAAGCCCCGAAGCTTGGGGAATTTCAGCATCGAGACGTCTTATCGCACCATGCATCATGCTTGGCCCGACACTGAGGTCCCGCCTCAGGTTCACGTGGCCAGTCGTTTTACCTCTGGCCTTTTCAACCGATGGCACATTTGGAAGGAGGTGCGAAAATTGAGTCCCCTGGTGATTCACATCACAGGCGACGTTCACTTCGCTGCCATTGGCATGAACCACAAGCCCATGGTCCTCACCATTCATGACTTGGGCATGTTGAACGAGGGAAATGCGATCAAGAGGTGGCTCAAGAACATCTTTTGGCTCAACCTTCCCCTCCAGTCTTGCCATCGCATCATTGCCGTTTCCGAGGAGACCAAAAGGGACATTGTTTCTCGCACGTCCTACCCTGCCGAGCGGATACAGGTGATCCCCAGCGTCATCTCCCCCGCGTTTCAGCCCCGTGACTCCGAGCCCAAGAATGACATTCCACGGGTGCTTCACATCGGACTGGCCGACAACAAGAACCTACGGGGTCATGCTGAAGCCCTTGCAGGATTAAACGTCCACCTTCGCATCATCGGAGAGCCCTCCGCCGATCAACACAGCATGCTCAAGGGACACGGTTTGGACTACAGCTGTGCCTCCAAACTGAGTGAATCACAGCTCCAAACCGAATATGCGAAATCCGATGTGCTCCTCTTTTGCTCCACACTGGAGGGATATGGGATGCCCATCATTGAAGCCCAGACCATTGGAGTGCCCGTGATCACCAGCCAAAAGGCACCCATGAATGAGACGGCAGGAACCGGAGCCCTCCTCGTGGATCCAGGTCAGCCTTCTGACATTCGAAAAGGCGTTGAGCAAGTCTTAAACGACGCGACACTGCGTTCCCAGTTGATCACAGCAGGAAAAGCGAATGCACAAATTTGCAACGCAGGGGCCTCGGCCCAGCGGCATGCCGAACTGTACGACAGCCTGATCAAAGAATGGAACGCCCGTTGAAGCAGAGGCTGGCGGGTGACCCCACCAACGCATCGAAAACGCATCGAAAACGCCTCAGATCCGCGCCTGAAGGAAGCGCTGCACCTCGAACCAGCGCTCGGGCTTCAACACAATTTTGCCTTCCTCATCCAAAAGGAAGTACGTCGGGGTCTGTGTGATTTTGTAGTCATCCGTGATGGGGGCATCCCACCCTTTCAACTGACACACATTGGCCCAAGGAATGTTGTTTTCGGCGATTGCATTGGTCCAAGCCACTTTCTGCTGATCCACTGAAATGCCAATCGCACCAAATCCCCGTGGGTTGTAATCCTTGTACATGGGCACCAGGTTGGGGATTTCCTGCTCGCACTTGTGACACCAACTGGCCCAAAACATGATCAATGTGTACTTGTTCTTGGCCACCTCTTCAGACAAATCGACCATGTTTCCAGAAGGGTCGGCAATCCGGAAGTTCGGCGGCGTGTTGCCCACACGGAGGTTGATGATGCCCTGGGCCCTTTGACGAATCACATCTGAAAGGTTGGCTCCACAGTCCTCATCGAAGATGTAATTGTCCAAAATGTACTGGCAAATGGTCTCCTTGCCTGTGTTGTAGAATCCATCGAGCATGTTGTACAAGGCAAACTCCAAAACCACAGGATTTTCCTCGCAAGACGCCTTGACCAAGTCGATGCAGCTCAAGAAACCGGAGTCCTTGCCCCCGCTGAATGTTCGCATCATGGACTGAATCCGATCGGGCAAAGCCATAGAACGGGTCAGGCTGTTGTCATTGACGTCCAAATCACTCAAGAACGTGCCTTGGTTGCCAATGAACCTCGGCTGTTTCCACGTGAGGAATTTGGCCAAATATGTCCCTGGGTAATCCCGAATGAACTTGTGCTGGGTTTGGGCCAACTCATCCTCTTTGACTTTCACCTTGGCCTTGGTTGCGTCCTCTTGGCCCTTTCCAGATTTGTAAAGCTGGCGGATTTGATTCTTGTTCGCCGCTTCTGCGCCGCGATAAGCGAACCAACCTCGGTTTTCCAAGCTCTCTGTTCCGCCACCAATCATGCGCGCATTTTGAAACGCAATGGACAACACTGGCTCATCGGGGTTCAAAATGATGTCGGCGGTCTTCTTCCCTGTTTCGAATCCGAGGCCATAAAAACCCCGACCTACCGACACTTTCCCAAAGTCAAAACTGCCGTTGGTCATTTTCGCAGAATCCAAAACAGCAATGTTTCTGCCTTCGGTCTCAAACAAATAAATCATGCCATTGCGCCCTGGAACGCTGCCAGAGAAAGCCACCTTCCCCTGCTTGTCCCCTCGGTTCTGGTCATTGATACCGTTGAAGTAATTGGGATTTTCCGTGCCTCCACCGGACACCTGTTGGGCTTCAGGGCCAGAAGCAATTGCTGCGTCTGAGCCGCCTTCCGGGCTGGTTTTCACCGAGGCCGCTAAGGCCGCTGCTGGGTCCACGACACGACCGTTTCGTTTCTGAGAAGTTTCTCCTGACGAACACGCCAAAAGAAGCACACTAAGACTGATAGAAATCCACATGAGAGCAGGAATGCGTTGTTGCATGTCGAAAATTAAGGATTGGCCGCAAGAGTAGCCCCCTCCCATGGAAGCGCAAGCTCAGTTTCTAACGTGAATTAACGCCAATGGCCCCGCCAAGTGGCGGTTGCCCATGGCCTAACTTGGTCCCATGGACCGCCAGACCGCCCTGCTCGTGCTTCAATTGCCCGACTCACCCACCCACCAGGAAACCTGCGACGCCTTGGAGAACCATGTTTTCCAGCTGCGGGATTTTTTATTCAGGCAAACGGTGATTCCTCAGGTATTTCGGGCCAAGGTTGATCGGTTGGTGACTGCCTCCGAAGTCGGGGAGACTTTGGGAATCGCACTCACCGAATCCACCGCAGACATTCCCGAATTGGACCCCCTCGAAGGCACAGCAGATGCCATGGTGAGGCAGCATGCAGACAATGTGGGCCGGCTCCGCACCGCCATGGCCTCCACCCTCAATCCCAATTGTTTGTCTAGGCTGGGGGAGTGCTTGGTGCGCATTCAACAGCAGTACCAATCCAAAATGATGGCCTGGTCATCCGACCGCATGCTCGATGACGCTCAAGTCTTGGCCATGCGAGAAGAATGGTCCCCCGCCGAATTCGCCGACGCCCTCGAACAGGAGAGAAAAGGCGATCTCATCCAAAGCGAAACCAGCGCGAAGCTCAATTCGGAACTGCTTCGAATACGGACCCTCTGCCAAAAAGCCATTCCGGCATAGTCAGCCTGCCGCTCTGCGGTGCAAATCCAAAATCATCCCATCGCCCAAACCCACCTTGGGAATGACGATGGCCGGGGCCGCCACCATGTCCATAACCTTGAGGTAGATGGAACCTGCAGGAACAATGACATCAGCCCGGTCTGGCTTGAGCCCGAATCGGTCCATCCGTTCAGAGTATGTCATGCCTTCCAGTTCTTCATGGAGTTCTGCCAATCGAGACGACGCAATGGGTGCGCGAGATGTACCTCTGGCCAATTTGTGAAGCTGGTTGATGTTTCCTCCTGTGCCAATGGCCATTGGAGAGGTGACACCGTGCTCATCGAGCAGGGCTTTGGACCACTTGGCCATGGATTTCCAAACGGATGAATCCACTTGCCCCTGCATGAGGCGAACCGACCCCACCTTGAAGCTGCGTCCTGCCACACGCTGGCCCTGTCGAATCAGCGTCAGCTCGGTCGACCCCCCACCTACATCCACGTACAAGTAGTCTTGATTTTTGTCCAGAACACTGATCGAAAAGTTCAAGAAAATGAGGTCGGCCTCCTCTTGACCACCGATCACTTCAATGTCCAAGTCAGCCTCTTTGCGGATGAGTTCCACCACCTCTGGACCGTTTGCCGCCTCGCGCATGGCACTGGTCGCACACGCCCTCCAGGACTTCACTTCCATGGCTTTAATCAACCACTTGAAGGCCTTCATGGCAGACACCAATTGGCCCGCCTTTGACTTGCCGAGTTTGCCAGAAACAAACACGTCTTCTCCCAGGCGAATGGGCAGCCTCGTGTAGGCCACCTTGTCGGAGTGAACCCCCTCTTCATCCACCCGGATTTCCTTGATCAGGAGCCGAACCGCGTTCGAACCGATGTCAATGGCTGCGTACCTCATGGTTTGGATTTGGCACCCGGCAACTGCCGCTTGTAAAAGGCATAAATGGCCTTGTGGCTTTCGATGTCGGGCATGTCGCCTGACGCGGATACGTAACGGTTGCGCTGCTTCTTGTCCAGCTTGCGTCGCTTGACATTGTCTTTGAGCTGAAAGTCCAACATGGCACTGATTTCGGCTTGCAAAGTCTCATCATAAATGGGCACGCTCACCTCGATTCTGCGGTCGAGATTTCGGGTCATCCAGTCGGCACTGGAGATGTAAAACTCCGGCTTCCCTCCAGCCCCAAACGCCACCACACGCGCATGCTCCAAAAACCGCCCCACCACACTGAAGGCCTCGATGCGCTCGCTGAGGCCTTTGACGCCCGCCCTCAAAGCACATGCACCGCGCACAATAAGCTTGATGTCGACGCCGGCTTGACTGGCCGCATAAAGCTTGCGAATCATCCCCGCATCTGTGAGGTTGTTGCATTTTAAAATCATCCAAGCCTTGCGCCCTGCCTTGGCCTCGGCGATCTCCCGGTCAATCATTTGGGTGAAGCGACGGCGGGTGCTGTAAGGGGACACAATCAAATGCCGGAACACCCCGCGCTGGTAGTTGTGCTCGAAGAACTGGAAGAGCCTTTCGACTTCACCGGCCACCCTTCGGTCGGCCGTGAGCAGCGCCAAGTCACCAAACACCCCCGCTGTGGCCTCGTTAAAGTTGCCGGTTCCCACATGGGCGTAGAGCCTTTCTTGGCGCCCTTCTTTGCGGGTGATCAACAACAACTTGGAGTGGGTTTTGAGGCCGGCAACGCCAAAAATGACCTGAATGCCCGCCTCTTGAAGGGATTGGGTCACCTTGATGTTGTTGCGCTCATCAAATCGAGCCTGTAACTCAATCACCACTTGCACCTCCTTGCCATTCATGGCGGCACTGGTGAGGGCATTGATGATGTGCGAGTTTTTGGCCACCCGGTACAAGTTGATCCTGATGGCCGTCACCTTGGGGTCAATGGCTGCCTCCCTGAGCATGTCCACCAACTGGGAAAATGCATGGTAGGGATAGTGCAACAGAATGTCGCGCTTGGCCACTTCTGCAAAAATGCTGGGCTTGCCTTTCAAGTGGCGATGCGGCAGGGGCCTCATCTTCCTAAAGACCAAGTCCGGACGGTCCAAATCGGGGAAGTCCATGAGGTCCCGGCGATTGTGATACCGCCCCCCGGCAATGATGTTGGCCTCATCTACCACCCCCAACTTTCGAATCAAAAACTTCAACAGCTCTTCAGGCATGGTGCGGTCAAACAAAAACCGGACATAGTCTCCATGCTTTCGTTTGGCTATGCCTTTGCGCATCTTTTCGAGCAATGATTTGGACAGATCATCGTCCATGTCAATCTCCGCATCGCGCGTCACCTTGATGCCATAGGCAGACACAGCCGTGGGCTTGAACGTGGCAAAAAGCCGGGGCAATCCCACGCGGACCACATCATCGAGGAACATGATGCCCTGTCTTCCTTCTTTCTCTGGAAGCACCACAAATCGCTCCAAATGATC
>CALKHD010000091.1 GCA_938092195.1 uncultured Flavobacteriales bacterium
CAACTTCGAAAATGTCGTAAACCCAGTCAGTGAACCTGTGGCAGATGTCCAAACAAAAGGCATCCGATTGTCTCCCAACCGCGCACCCACATAATCCGATGTTGTAGCCTGAGTTCCATAAAGCCCCACACTCAAATGAGCATCTGAATAATCACTGACATCCAATAGCTTGGAAGCCCAGGAGACGCGATTGTCAGAATAATTAGACACCAAGACCGTGTCCGTCACATTGGCATCCGATATTACAGACAAAGCTGCGCTACGTACATATAGCGTTGCGAAGTAATTGGGCTCTGCACCATTCAATGCACCATTCAAAATGGAGGCATAATCAAATTCCAAGGCCCATCCGTCCACAGATTCTCCAGAGGTATTGATTACATCAGTACCGTCAATGCCAAGATTCGTGTAGCCCTCATAACCATATGGGGCTCCTTGACCACCAGCTTCACCTCCCGCACCAAAGTCCTCGAAATAAACTGTTTCAAAAGCAACGGAGGTGCAAGAGCATGTACTTCCACTTGTAGTCCATACATAACCATTAGCTCCTGAGGGGTCCTGACACTCATTGCCCACATATTGGCAACTGTCCGAGTCATTGGTGCTCGCCGTGGAAGAATATGTACATGCCGTTACATCTGTGCACCCGCAAGTCCCCGCTGGCACATCGACACAGTTCTGATCATCGTCACAAATTCCGTTTGAGTCGAGGTCAATACAAGTTCCCGTTACACTGACGTCGGTTAAGTACAAATCAGCTCCACTTGAACCCATGCCACTCACCTTTACAATCAAAGTAGAGGCAGAGGCTGTGGAGAGTCCAGAAATATCCAGCGTCCCAGTACCAAAATCACCTGTTTCTGAATCCTGAAGAACAGGCGTGCCTCCATCCAGAATCGTATAAAGGAAAAGCCCTTCACCAGAACCTCCAGCAACAGTTTCGCTCACATTCAAGGTCGCATCAACCGCCAAGATGCTCGAAACATCAATACTGGGTGAAAACCAATCACCCGTGACGCTGCCGCTTGCACTGTACCAGTTGAAACCATTGTCACTGCTCACTGGATACACTGTCAAGATTCCGTCACTACAACCCAAGGTCCAATTCCCATCATGGGCCTCAGTGATTCCTTGAACACAGAAGTTCGGGTATGAACCCTGCCCATTTTGGAAGACGTCATCCTCAAAATCCTCTGAGTAGAGTGTAATCTCGTCAGGCTCCGACGTCACGGTGATGGTGGCCGTATCCGTGGAAGTGTTCCCCCCAGCATCCGTCACTTTCAGTGTGACACTGTAGGTACCTACACTCGAAAACGTCAAACTGGAAGCATAGGTCTCATCTCCGGCGGATGTCAGTTTCACTTGTGACGTGATCGAACAGTTGTCTGTCGAACCGTTGAAGTTGCTATCCGATTCACTCAAACTGACTGAAGCGCCGTCCAATATCAAGACCCGGTCGTTGGCCACAGCCGTCGGAGCGGTGTTGTCGGCGATGGTGATGGTCTCGGAGCTCACCACACTCGTGTTGGTCGCCTCATCGGTTACGCGGAAATAGAAAGTCTTGGTGCCCACATCATTGCAGTCAGCCACAAACGTCGTTGCAAAACCAGACCCACTGAGCTCTGAGATTTCGTAGGTCAGGCTGCCCGATGCCGTGCAGTTGTCTGAAGCTGTGACATAAGCCGAAGCACTGATTGTAGCCGTCCCTCCAGAGGACAATACCTCCGTCAAACCTGAGGAGATTGCATCTATGGTAGGTCCAGTACCATCATTGATGGTGACAGTCACTGCCCCCCCTCCATTGGCCGACATGATCCACTCATTTCCTGCTTCATCCTCAATGCGCACATCCACAGTGAAGGGGGTTCCAACATCATTGCAATCCACTGTGACTGTACTTCCCCAAGCCCCACCAACACGCTTGATTTGAATGTCAAGGTCTTCATCGGCAGTGCATCTGTCCAAGGGGTTCCCTGCGATGTAAACGTCTGCCGGCAAAATGGTACCGGAACCCAATGCACTGAGGTCTTTTGAGAGGGCACCTCCCGAGATTTGCGTGGCATTTGGCAGGGTATTGTCCTCGACCGTCACCGTCACAGTGGTCGCATCTGAAGTGCTCCCATCGCTCACGGTCAACGTCACCACCTGGCCCCCTAAGTCGCTGCAGTCAAAAACACTGGGGGACACCGACAGGGTTGAATTACAATTTGCAGAAGAGCCATTGTCTACCTCTGCAGCGGTCAGGGTATAACTGCCGTCTGCAGCGAGAGATACGGTCACGTTCTGACCCACCGCTTGCAATGCAGCATCCGTGATGGTGACGTATCCCACACCGTTTGCACTGGTGTTGTTGGCGGCGTCTGTAGCGCGCACATAGATGGGCCAACTCTGCCCTGTAGCATCGGAACAACCGAAGGAGACCGTAGAACCCCAAGTGACAGCATCACGGCTTATTTCATAAGTCAAGCTCCCGCTGTCCGTGCAATTGTCCGATGCGGAAATGGACAAATCAGACACTCCAACAACAACCGACCCCATGTTCAACTGGAAACTGGTAGTGACAACGGTGGGGGTCGTGGGGATCTGGTCATCGGTGACCACCACATTTTGTGTGGCTGTAGCCGTATTGCCCGAAGCATCGGTGACCGTCCATGTCACGACAGTGGTCCCAACTGCGTAGGATGACGGAGCATCGTTGGTGACCGAAGCCACACTGCAATTATCCGCAGTTGTAGGGCTCCCAAGTGCCAAAGACCCGGGCACTGAACAAGTCCCACCGTATGAGCTGGTATTGGCATTGACCGTGGCTGAAGCCGTAATGGTAGGGTCCACGTTGTCTTCCACCGTCACTGTGGCCGTCGCCGTATCCGAGTTTCCACTTGGGTCAGTCACCGTAAGGGTCACTGTGACCGGCGAACCCACATCGCTGCATGAGAAACTGGTGATATCCAATGAAGAGCTCGCGATGCT
>CALKHD010000092.1 GCA_938092195.1 uncultured Flavobacteriales bacterium
GCAACGGACCTGGCGCCATCTACGACTGCGGTTGCACCGAAATCCCTGCAGGAGATTGTGACTGCAATGGAAACCAAGAAGACGCCGCGGGTGTCTGCGGCGGCGATTGCACGTCCGACGTTGATGGCGACGGCGTTTGCGACACCGACGAAGTGCCGGGTTGCGATGATCCCTTGGCCGACAACTATGACTCGAATGCCACAGACAACGACGGGAGCTGCACCTATTTGCCGGCTTCTTTCGAAGGCCTTGTGGCCGAAGCATATGAGCTAAACAGTGTGGAACAAGGCACCCACACCTTCAGGGTCTATGCGCAATTCAGCAATCCGAATGACCAACTGATCTCGGTATACGGAACGGAGACCAACCCCATTTCTGTGACCACCACCACCACGTTCTACCAAGATGAAATGGGTGGACCGACTGCAGAGGGCACCAACGAATTGCTCTTTGGTGGCTTCCCCAATCTCGAGTGGGACAGCTATGTGACCATTGGTTCAGACAACCAGAACATCGCCGGATTCAATTCAATCGGCATGGACTACTCCACCTTCAATGCCGGTGGTGCGCTGACTTCAAATGCGACGGCTGGAGGAAG
Organism: uncultured Flavobacteriales bacterium; assembly: GCA_938092195.1. Classification (GTDB taxonomy): domain Bacteria; phylum Bacteroidota; class Bacteroidia; order Flavobacteriales_D; family Sanyastnellaceae; genus UBA8752. The sequence continues at coordinate 599 of CALKHD010000092.1, forward strand.
TTGGTTTGTCTTCCCAGATCAAGAACCCACAGCATTCCCTGACGCCAACGGACGGGTTTTGATTGGTCAATTCACCACCGACGGAACCGTCACATTGGACTGCAACATTCAGTACCGAGCAGCGGATGGAACCAATCCACAGGCGGTGGACTTGACGTTGGTGTTCCCCAACAACTGTCCAGAGGACATCAACGGCGATGGCCTTGTGGCGGTGGACGACATCCTCACCTTGCTTTCAAGCTTTGGTTGCACTGGCCCCAATTGTGTGGGTGACCTCGATGGCGACGATGTGGTTGGTGTCAACGACATTCTTTCTGTCCTCAGTGCATTCAGCACATCCTGCTTCTGATTCATGAGACTCCTTCTTCTCTCTGCTGCCCTCATAGGGACGCTGACCTCAGGGGCGCAAACCCCATGTGAAAACGGCTTTGCCGCCGGGTATCCTTGCGACCTGGTCGACCTGATGGGCTTTGTACCATCGTCCAACCTCGGCGGTGGAGATGCGGAAGACCTGTGGGGATGGACCGACCCATTGGATGGCAGCGAGTATGCCATTGTTGGCATGGCGGGAACCACTGCTTTTGTGGATATCTCAGCCCCCACCTCCCCTGTGGTGGTGGGCCTGCTTCCCTCGCACACGGGCAGCTCTTCGTGGCGGGATGTGAAGGTGTACAACAACCACGCATACATCGTCTCTGAAGCCACAGGCCACGGTCTGCAAGTCTTTGATTTGACACGGTTGCGCAATGTTCCCAATCCGCCCATCACCTTCACAGAGGACGGCCACTATGCCGGGTTCGGCAATGCTCACAACATCGCCATCAATGAAGAGAGCGGCCGGGCATATGCTGTGGGCAGCAACACGTTCAGCGGAGGCCTGCACATCTTGGATTTGTCCAACCCCACGTCGCCCAGCCTGATTGGCAGCTTCGCGGAAGATGGCTATACCCACGATGCACAAATCGTGAACTACGACGGCCCAGATGCCGAACACGTGGGCAAGGAAATTTGCTTCGCTTTCAACGAAAACACAGTGGCCATCGTGGATGTCACCGATCCCACAGATGCCATTTTGTTGAGCAATTCCGGCTACGCTGCTTCCGACTACACACACCAAGGATGGCTGACCGAAGACTCACGCTACCTCCTGGTCAATGATGAAGGGGATGAAGGCAGTGTGAACACCCGGACCTACATCTGGGACGTTTTGGATTTGGACAACCCCACCTTGATCGGAACCCACCTCGGCTCCACACCGGCCATTGACCACAACCTCTACAACCACGAAGGCCATTGTTATCAAGCCAACTACAGGGCTGGATTGCGCATCCTGAGTTTGGACGATGTGGGCGCTGGGCAACTCACTGAAGTGGCCCATTTCGACGTGTACCCCTCATCCAACTCAGCCCAGTTCAATGGTGCTTGGAGTGTCTACCCCTTCTTCGCGTCTGGCAACATCATTGTGAGCCACATCGAGGAAGGGTTGTTTGTGTTGCGCGCCAACTTGAACAACGCACCTCCAACGCCTCCATCTGACCTTTCCTTGGAACCCTTGCGCAATTGGCTCAAGACCAATTGGTACGATGGCTACCACAACGACCTCGGCTACAACGGTGCCCGGGAGCAATTGTACGGGTCTGTGGATGAGGTCAACGGACAAATCGAAGGCGTGTACACCGGTTTTCAGCAAGCATCGGGCTTTGTGACTTTTCCCGATCCCATCAACGCAGAACACCTCGTGCCTCAGTCCTTCTATGGATCGGTGAGCCCCATGCGGTCCGACATCTGGAGCCTGCGCCCAGCGCATGGATCGGCCAATTCTGCCCGCTCCAACAATCCGTTTGGCGAAGTGGACGATGCCACGGCCCAGTGGTATGGCACAGACGCCCAAGGCAACTACCTGAGCACCGGCACCCAGCCCGCCAATGCAGATGATTTTAGCGAGCGGTCTTCTGGAGTTTGGGAACCCCGGGAATCTGAGAAGGGAGACGTGGCGCGAGCCGTGTTCTACTTCTACACCGTCTACCCCACAGTCGCGGGTGAATTGAGTGGAATTGGAGACCCTCAGACGCTTTACGATTGGCACCTAGCCGACCCCGTGAGTGCGTTCGAGCAACAGCGCAACGACCGAATTGAGGCGGCACAGGGCAACAGAAATCCATACGTGGACGATCCTGGCCTGGTGTTCCGCGCTTGGTTTGAAACCGCCCTTGTTTCTGGATGTACCGATGCCAACGCCTGCAACTTTGACGCCACCGCCACCACAGATGACGGTTCGTGCATACAGTTGGGACAATCTTGCGACGATGGAGACGCCCTGACCCTTGGAGACATCTACACGGACTGTGCTGCACCCAACTTTGGTTGTCAAGGACAAGGCCCTCAAACCCTTTGGGAAGAAACGTTCGGCGACTACAACGCCTTGTCGTACGGCTACAACGGCAACACCAACACAGCGGCCAACGAAACCGAGTGGAGCATCACCTTTGGTGGGGCCACAGACTACTTCTATACGGTGACGAACAATGGGGATACAGCCTTTGCAGGAAAGGACCTCGATTTTGATTGCACGTGGACGTCTCGCGTCATCGATGCCTCTGGGTTCACCGACCTGCAAGCCTCGGTTAACCTGAGTGAAACAGGCCGATGGGAAAATGCAGACTATGTGAGATTTGAAGCCATCCTGGATGGCGAAACCGTGGTTTTGGCATCGATCCAAGACGACTTTGGAACGGTCGAAATTGCACCGGTGAGCTTGGCCGATGCCAACGAGGTCCAATTGCGAATTGTGTCCCGCACCAACGCCAATGGCGAAGTCATTTACTTCGATGATGTGCGCCTCATTGGCGTCTCCGATTGCATTGATTCGGACAACGATGGATTGTGTGACGACCTCGACAACTGCACCGACATCACAGCGTGCAATTACACAGACCCCTCGGCCACCGAATGTCTTGACCTCGATGCTTGCGGAGTATGTGGAGGTCCAGGCGCCATTCTCGAATGCGGTTGCACCGACATTCCCTCAGGTGACTGCGACTGCAATGGCAACCAACTCGATGCACTCGGTGTCTGTGGCGGTGACTGCCCTGCGGACTCCGACAACGATGGCATTTGTGACACCGATGATGAATGCTTGGGGGAACTCGACGCTTGCGGAATCTGCAATGGCCCTGGTGCCATCTACGAATGCGGCTGCAGCGACATTCCTGAAGGCGACTGCGACTGCAATGGCGGTCAATTGGACGCCATCAATGTCTGCGGCGGAACGTGCAGTGAAGATGCCGATTCAGACGGCATTTGTGACGATGTAGACGACTGCGTTGGCACACCCGATGCCTGTGGGGTTTGCAATGGTCCAGGAGCGACTTTCGAATGCGGATGCAACGACATTCCCGAAGGCGATTGCGACTGCAATGGCAACCAACTCGATGCGCTCGGAGTCTGCGGAGGAACTTGCGCTCTGGACAGCGACGGCGATGGCATTTGTGACACCGATGAAATCGCAGGTTGCAACGACCCCAATGCATCCAACTACGACGACACCGCCACCGACAACGACGGCAGCTGCACTTACATCCAAGGCAGTTTTACGGGCTTGACAGCGGATCTGGTCTCCGAAGGGGGAGCCGGTGCTGGCCTCAACACGTGGCGCGTTTATGCCGTGTTCAGCAATCCAGGAGTGGACCTGCTATCTGTGTATGGCACATCGGCCAGCCCCATTGACTTGAGCACATCCACCAGTTGGTACCAAGACGCACTGGGGGCTGCAGTTGGAGACGAAATCAACCCCGCGCTCCTCGGGGACATTCCCACCCTGCAATTTGACAGCTGGATCACCATTGGCGCAGAGACCAGTGCGGATGGAAACGTCAACACCGTGGGTCTGGACTTGGCTTCATTTGAAGCTGGAGACGACTTGACCTCGGATGAAGTGGCAGGCGGAAGCTGGCTGGCGATTCCTGGAGATGTGATGGGCACCTCACCCGATGCCGATGGCCGGGTCTTGATTGCTCAACTCACCACAGATGGAACGGTGGTATTGGACTGCAACATTCAGTACCGGGAACCCAATGGATCCACCCCTGTGGCGACCGAATTGAGTTTGGTTTTCCAGAACGGTTGTCCCGAAGACATCGACGGAAGCGGCATGGTTGACATCTTCGACATCCTGGCGGTCCTGACCAACTTTGGATGTTCAGGAAGCTGTGTCGGCGACTTGAATGAAGATGGCGTGGTGAACATGGCCGATGGACTTTTGGTCATCGCCGCCTTCACCAACCTCTGCAACTGATCACATCGAGGGACCGAGGAAAACGGCGTTGTCGAAAAGGCGGTGTCCGGACTTCCAAAATGCGCGGAAGAGGGGGTTGTCCACCAAATAGACAACACTGCCCCTGCCCATGTTGTGGACCCCAGCCACCAAAGAACCGGCTTGGGCAGGAATGGTCATTTCTCCAGCGTGGCCACTGAACGGGACCCCACCTTCCGAGGGAGGGAGCACCGCCACATTGCCCTCTTCTAAAGAGGCAAAGCGGCGACTTGAGGTGCGCAACGTCATGTAGACCTCTCCATAGGAGTCGGCCAAGGGATGAGTGTTGTCCACCGCTGCTTTAAAAATGGCCCCTGGCAAATCGTAACGCAGCCGGTCCCTGCCCTGTTCAGAAAAGGGAAGAACATCCAAACCTTGGGCCGCATTGTCGTGGGCGTTCCGCTCATCTGCGGCCTCTTGGACACGCTCATTCTCCCCTTCGATTTGAGCGCGCTCGCCGTCCGCATACCGCTGCAGACCCCAGCCCTCTTGGCCGGCAAAAGCACTGCATGCGCCGCCAACGGCCACCAGCTGCCCTCCGTTCCTGACCCACTCCGCCAATCCGCTTCGATCGTCTTCATCCATGCGGTACCAGCCGCTGGGCAACACGACCACATCATAGGTCTCCAGATCCAATTCATCCAATCCTCCAACCCGGTCGATGGGGTAATTCAAAATCGACTCAAAATGGTGCCAAATCTCACCGGCACTCAATGAACTCACCCCTGGTCCCATAAGGGTGGCCACGCGTGGAGCTTGAATGGCGTCATAGTGGCTGCTGCCCAAGTCATGCCCGGTGGTCACACGGCCAGAACTGACAGGCACCACCGCATCTCCGGCTGCATCTGCCGCTCGACCCATGGCTTCGGCCAGCCCTTGAACCCCTTCGTTGTTTCTCCGGGTCACCACGAAATCGCCCGCCTCAAAGGCGTAACCATCCAAGGTGAAGCCTGAATCTGCTCGGCGAACGGTCACCCCGTCCTGGAGCAACGAAGCCAATCCACGCATGGCATCAGCTCCTCCCCCAGGCAACACCCATGCATAGGGCACCCCTTGCACTGTCGCGGGTTCTATGGCACTTGAGTTGACCCATTCTCCCGTCACCCTCATGGTGGATGCCGTGGCGTAAGCCTCCAGACCCAAAGCATGGGGCAAGGCCCAAGACGTGATGTCGTACGTCATGCTGTCGCTGAGTTCAGGATCGGGATCCATAAGCACTTGGAGGATGCTGCTGTGGGATTGCCGCGCATCTAGAAGCAGTGCCCCTGGCTTCACGGATCGCTTTTCCTGACCACCTGTGCTGTAATTGTAGCACCGCACCCCTTCTGCCGCAGGCGCTGTTCCATACTCGATGCCATTGGCGTCCAGCAATCGGCAGAGCTCTTTCATTTTCGCCGCGTCTTGTCCTGCAGGGAAAATATAGCTGCGGTATTCACCAAAGGGCGCCTCGACGTTGCGCTGGTGGTATTGGGCAAATTCCTCCACCAATTCCCCGGCTCGGGACGCGCTTTCTTCGACGGTGCTCAGGCCAGCTTCGTGGTGGTTCAAAATGCGATACGCCAAAGTGAGGGTGTCGCCCAAGTTGGTCACGATGGCGCGACCAGCGCGGCCGCTTCCACCTTGTTCGTAGGTCATGCCAATGGCCCCGTTGTAGAGCGGCCAGGTGTCCCCATAAGCGGGATAGAACAAATCAAACACCTCTCTGGTGAAGTACAACGCCCCGCGAGAATCAAACCACTTGGCGTTGTTGGCACCTATGTGCTCTTGGCATCTGCGCTGCCAAGGAGAGATGATCCGATGAAAAGGTTCTGCTGCTGGAGCGAAGTAATACGGAGAGTTGACCCCCTGTTCATGAAAGTCCACGTGAACTTGAGGCATCCAATGGCGGTAAGCCGAAACCCGAGCTTGGGTTTCCACCTGGGTTTGCCACGCCCAATCTCGGTTCATGTCGAACATGAAGTGATTGCTCCGCCCCCCTGGCCAAGGCTCGTCGTGCTCCACGGTCCCCGGTTCGGCATTGGCTGTGCTTCCCGAGGTGCGGTCTTGGAAGGCCACATAGCGATCGCGTCCGTCTGGATTCACACAAGGGTCCACAATGACCACCGCATTGTCCAACCATGTGCTGACATCTCGCCCTCCTGCATCGGTTCCCGAAACCAAAGCGTGCATGGTCCGCATGGCCGCTTCGGTGCAAACCGCTTCGTTGCCATGGACGTTGTAACTGAGCCAGACAAACACAATGCCGGGATCATCTGCGTCAAGCCCCCTGCCTTCGGCCCGCGCGAGGTTCGCTTCGCGCAAGGCCTCAAGGCGACCTTGGTTTTCTGGCGAAGCAATGATCAACAAGCCCAGATCCCGGTACTCAGAGGTCTTTCCATACGCCACCCACGAGGCCTTGTCGGACCCTGCAGATAGAGTTTTGGCGTAATCCACAACTTTGTGGTGCCGGGTGAATCGATCGCCGAGTTCGTAGCCCAGGAAGTCCACTGGAGTGGGCACTTGAGCGGAGACTACGAAACAACACACAGTCAGCCACGCACAAGCGACGGCCGACATCTTTTTGAATGAATTTCTTGACATCAAGGGCAAATTTGGCCAAAGTCCGCCAACATGGCCAACATGTCGGCTGTGGTGACCTGACCGTCCCCAGTGATGTCATTCTCGCATTCCGCAAGACAACCGAACTCACCAAGGAGTGACAGAACATCGCCGACAGCCACAATGCCGTCCCCGTCTATATCTGAGGGACAATCGTCCACCGACGGCGTGCCCGCACAGCCGTAATTGAATGCGGCGCAGTTGGTGTAGTTGTCGTCGTAGGTCGTCGCATCACCATCGTCGCATGGGTCACCTTCGAAGATGCAGCTGCCGTCGCTCAAGTTGGCGGAAGGGTCATAGTTGCAGGCCGACCCTGACATGCAGCCCTGAATGGTGATGGGCGTTCCCAAACAACCGTAGTCTGGACCGCTGCAATCGGTGTACATATCATTGAATGTCATGGCGTCCCCATCGTCACAAGGGTCACCTTCAAAGACACAACTCCCATCGTTTAAATTGGCAGAAGCGTTGTAGTTGCACGCCGATCCCGATGTGCAACCCAGAACGACCACAGGTTCTCCCTCACATCCGAAGTTGGGTGCTCCACAGTCGGTGTAGACGTCGTTAAATGTGGAGGAATTGCCGTCATTGCAAGACATGCCCACAGAGAGGCAACTGCCATCGTTCAAGGTGGCCTCTGCGTCGTAGTTGCAAGCCGCCGAGGACGTGCATCCTGGGATGTCCGCAGGAGGCTCCCAGAACCAAGCGTCAAACACCCACTCAGGGTGGTCGATGTAAGGATTTCGATTGCCCTGGGCAGTCTCTGCACGGTTGTTTCGGGTCACTTCCACGGGGGCCACAGGATCGTCCAAATGCCATTGGTAAAGGACCGCAGGGTCGGCCAAACCTGAGATGTCTCCCGCCTGAGTGGGGTACATGGTGTAGAAATAAAAAACACTTCTAGCCACATCGCCTTTGACCTCTTCGCGCGGCTCCCAAACGTCGCCAGAGCCCTCACTAAATTCACTGGAGTTGGAAGGCTCTGAGCCCGTGCTCAAATACGCACCTGAGCTGGACACCCCATACCACTGAGCTTCACCGTCGGGAACCTCACCATAACCGTCATTGGAACGCGCAGAGTTGGCGGAACCATGACACGGACGAATCGACCAAATGTCGGACTTCATGGGAGACGCAGAACCATAAAATGACTGTGGAACAATGTGCTCTGCGTTGATGGGATTGGGGTAGGTGACAAACCCGCTCTCTTGCTGAAACCCTGTGTAAATGCACTCAATTTCACCGTCGTAAGCATCCACAAACCCATACATCTGAATGCGGGCTTGGTTGTAGCCCAGGTTGGTGAATTGGCCATCGTACCAATTGACCTTGATCCAGCTCCGGAGCGGCGCCAAGTTCAAATCTCCAGGGTCATCTGGCTGGGCGAGCGCCATGAAAGGCACCAAGAGCATCCCCAAAAGGGAAATGCGCGAAAGGAAGGACTGAAAATGACTCAAGGCAGTCACCAAATTACGCAGGTCAAGGCTGCCAACGGGCATCGTTGACGAATGCTGTATCATTTAGGGAAAACAGGAAGGCCAACAGGTCAGAATGCTCCTGCTCGTTCAATGCAAAAGGCGCCAAACCCGTGTCTTGGTGGGCGTGTCCCTCTCCCCCAGATGCGTAGTGGCTCACAACCGCATTCAGGTCCTCGAACCTCCCGTCGTGCATGTAAGGAGCCGTAAAACCGATGTTTCTGAGTGTGGGGATTTTGAAAGCGCCACTGTCCGCCGGTTCACCCGTGACGCGCCACCGACCAGGATCCACTGAAACCCCTTCGAGGCCGTTGTTGGCAAACCCATGGGTGGTGAACAAAGGAGGGGCATGGCAGCGATCACAGCCCAAGCCATCGCCACCAAACAAAGCATAACCCCGTTCCACTGAAGCCTCTACTGCGCCTCCATTTTGCCACTGATCCCAGGTGGAATTTCCGCTCAACAGGCTCCGCTCGAACGTGGCCAAGGCGCGGGTCATGACGAAAGGGTCCAAGCCACGTCCGTATGCATTCATGGCTTGGGCTTCATAGTCCATGGCCAACTCTTCGCAGACGCTCACAATGTTGTGCGCCATTTCTGTAGGCTCTTGCAGGGGGACCAAAACCTGCATTTCCAAGGTGGGGACTCCTCCTTCCGACATGAAATGCGGTTGGTAGGCCACGTTGGTCAACGTGGCCGAATTCCTCTCTCCAGTTGCACCAAACGCACCGGGCGTCAAGGCCTCTGGTGCGCTAAAGGCTTTTTCAGGAACATGGCACGTGGCACAGCTCACCGCTCCGTCTAAGGACAATCTCTGGTCAAAGAACAGCGCCTTGCCCAAGGCCCAACGGACATCATTAAATGCATTGTCTTCAGGAAATTCGGGCTCTCCCAATGCCGGAGGCGGGACCAAATTCAACGTGGCGGACTCTTCAACTGGATCCAAGCACTCCCGCGAATCCGAGCAGCCCATCGCGAGAAGCAAAAGCCCCAGCAATGACGTGGTTCGAATCCAGATGAAAGCGCCTTTCATGGTGTCAAAGATGCAACCCCAATCCGACCCCAAATGTTGCACAGGTCAAGGCGTTCCAAAGAAGGCCACCGAAAAGTCCAAGACCGTCCAGGTGTAGTCGCCATAGCCACCTCCGGTATAGCGCGGGGCCAAATGCCAGTCGCCTTCGTGCGGAAGCAAAATGGACTCTGCATGGGGGAACAGTTCCTCAAAAACATAAATGTTCTCGAACCACCCTTCCTCTTGAAGCTCACCCATTGGGTTGTCGTCCGGGGTCATGGCCAAGCTCTCGTTGAACTCCATGTACCAGATGTATGAATCCGTGTCTGGGTGATAACTGACCTGGCCAGTGACAAATGGAGTGGGCGCAAAAAACCGAACATGGTTAAACTCCACAGGGATGTTGGTGACCATCCAAGTTTGATCGACCCAAGCCGTGTCCAATTCGAATTCGCCTTCTTGATTTTCTCGGAGTTGAACATCCATGGCAGCCAGAGTAAATGCCACGCTGTCCACGGGCACCTCCCCCTCCATGAGCGCGTCACAATGGACCTCCCAAGGGTACTTGATGATGGAATCAACAGACTGTTCCCATGCCGTCAAAAAGCCCGTCAAATCTGCGGAAGTGACGATGCCATCGCCGTTGTAATCGGGATTCCAGACGCCTTGACCACTCGAAGGGAGCCCCATGAACACTGCAATCAGCATCAATGCTGCTCGCCGCAAAAGAAAATTCCCAACCATCAATGCATGCAACTTGGTTTGTATAAGATACAACCCAAACCCACCATTCGCAATTTGGAATTCACTTAAACTAAGACCAACTCACAGGCGCCAACCACCACCAAAGGAGCAAAATGATCCCCAGGGTGGTCAGGTTCAAGATCAATCCTGTCTTGGCCATGTCCGCCATCCGGATGCGCCCGGATGAGAAGACAATGGCGTTCGGAGGCGTTGCCATGGGCAGCATGAAGGCCCCGCTCGAAGCCAAGGCCACCGGTGCGGCGAAATACAAAGGGTGAACCCCCATGCCTATGGCCAGGGCTCCCGCCACAGGTGTGAGCAGCAAGGTCAAGGCCAGGTTGCTCATCAATTCAGTCGCAAACAATCCCATGGCCGTCACCAAGACCAACATGGCCACAACGGACCAGCCCAAATTGGCGGCGTGTTCAGCGAGAACGGTGGCCCACCCTGCCATTTCGAACCCTTTGGCCAGGGCCAACCCTCCGCCAAACAGGAGCAAAATCTCCCAGGGCAGCCGCCGCAGGTCTTCGGCGCCCAGTAAGCGCTCCTTTTGACCTTTTTCGCCCTTGACTCCGGACGGACAGGCAAAACAAAGAATGGCTGCAGCAACGGCCACCGAGGTGTCGTTCAACTCCAAGCCCAATGGCTCAACCCATCCGTTCAGGGGCCGTCGAAACATCCATAAAAAGGCCGTCCCCCCAAACAAAACCAAGACCCGCTTCTCGGCTTTGGACATGAAGCCAAGCTTGGACCATTCTGCTGACACCACCTCATTGGTGTTGCCCTCCCCGTTGGACTTGGGCAATTTGTGCATCACAACCAACCCTCCATACACCGCCAACAGAACCACCATGGAGATGGGCAAGCCGACCGCCATCCATTCTACAAAGCCAATGTCCACGCCAAATCGATCGGAAGCCACTCCGGCCAGGGCCGCATTGGGTGGTGTGCCAACCAATGTGGCCATCCCCCCCGTATTTGCACCGTATGCCACACCGAGAACCAGCGCATTGCCCCATGCGAGGGGGCCGTTTTGCTCTTCAAGCAGGGCCAAAACCGCCATGGCCATGGGCAGCATCATCAGCGTGGTGGCTGTGTTTGAAATCCACATGCTCATCAGGGCTGTGGCCAGCATAAAGCCCAACAAAGTTCGCCTTGGTCCTCCCCCCATTCGGCGCAACAAATGCAAGGCAAAACGCCGGTGCAACCCGTGCCTTTCCAAGGCCAATGCCAACACGAAGCCCCCCAGAAACAACCAAATAAATCGCGATCCAAAAGGGGCTGCCACAGACTGGATGTCCATCACCCCCAAGGCGGGAAACAGTGCGATGGGCAGCAAACTCGTTGGCCCCAACGCCACTGCACCTCCGACCCACCACCACAACATCCACCAGGCCGTTCCGGCCAAGGCTGCTTGGTTGATTTCCCCCGAAGTGGGCAACAAAATCAGGGCCAAGGCAAAGCCCAAGGGGCCTCCCCAGAATGCCAGGATCTCCCGAGTGTTCATGGCATCAGGGCGATGTACACCGGCAGGTGATCAGAGATGTAGAATCCATCGATGATCTGCTCTTCGGTGCAATACCAAAGAACCTCTCCCCCGTCCACCAAAATGTGATCGATTCGAGGGGCCCCTCTGAGTCCACCCGTGGCAAAACCTGTAAAGGTTCCAATGCCATCGCGACATCGCCTTTTGGAGGCTTCATAAGCGTCCTCTAAACGCCCGGAAGTGAGGATGTCGAGTTCGGGGGACCCCACTTCAGCGTTCAAATCGCCCAGCACCAAATTGACGTCGGCGCGGCTCCCAGACAACCGAGACGAAATGAGCTGTGCAGAGGCCACCCTCGCTTGCGTTCCCACATGGCTGAAGTGAGCATTGACCACGCGGAACACTTGATCGGTTTGCCGGTCGTGAAGCATCACCAATGTGGCGACCCTGGGCAATTGAGCATCCCAACCGATGGACCCCACCTCTTGCGGCGCAGGACTCAGCCACAGGGTTTCGGCATGCAACAAATCAAAGCGACTGCGGCGCCAAAACACGGGACAAAACTCCCCAGCCTTGGCGCCATCGTCGCGCCCCACTCCGTAGTGGTCGTGCTCGGGCAGGCCCTCTGCGAGGTCGGAGACTTGGTGCGACAAGGCCTCCTGAAACCCGAGGATATCGAAGTAAGTCACCGCCTTGACGACCTTGTCCTTTCGCTGATCCCACGTCAAAGGATCCGCCGGATTGTCGTACCGGATGTTGAAAGTGACCGCGGCCAATTCATCGGGGTGCTGACCCCAAGCAGAACCCCCCATAGAAGCCGCCACCATGAGAATGGTAAGCCGGCACAGACAAGACCTCATCATAACAGGCAAGGTAGCATGGCAACGGGGCGTATTTTTGCGCCATTCAACGGCCTTGTGCCACTTATTTGATTCAACGTGGCTCGCAAGTCCCGCCTCTTTCACAAAGGCACCATTCTCGAATTGGACATCTTGGATGTCGCATACGGCGGAAAAGGCTTGGCCAAAGTCCCGACCGACGAAGGAGAATTCACCGTTTTTGTCCCCAATGCCATTGTCGGACAGCGCGTCAGGGCGCGGGTATCCCTGTGCAAAAGGCGACATGCCGAAGCGAGAATCACAGCCGTCTTGAAAAGGGCCCCTGAAGAGGTTTCCGTTCCGCATCAGACCATTCCCGGCGCCCCGTACATCACCCTACCCCTCGAAGCCCAACGCACCCAAAAGGAGCGCACCACCCTCGATGTGTACAGGCGAATTGGAGAGGTTCCGCATTTGGAAGATTGCTATGAAGGATGGGTGGACTCTCCTTCGGGTTTCCATTATCGGAACAAGATGGAGTACAGTTTTGCTGCCATCGGCCGGTCACCAGGGGACGACCCAGATGCTGAATTTGAAGATGGCTTTTTTCTGGGCTTCAAATCGAGAGGGACCTGGTGGGCCGTCGAAAACCTCGACGCCGACAGCGGCTTGTTTGACCCCGAGTTTGAAGCACTCCTCCCACAAATTCGCCAATGGTGCATGTCTTCTGGACTGCCCCCTTGGCACGCCCCAAAGCGTTCAGGGTTTTTCCGCTTTTTGGTGGTGCGACGCAGCCTGTCTGAAGACCGATTCCTCATCAACCTGGTCACCACCTCAGATGGCCTGGAGCAGTTTGATGCGGCTGACTTCAACCAACGCCTGCAAGAGAAATTGGGCGACCGTTTGGCCGGCTTCATTCACACCCTGAACGACGACAAAGGAGAACGCGTGGAAACCCGAGATGGCTCTACCCATCATGTTACGGGAAAAGACCACGTGGTGGAACACCTTCACGGACTGGCTTTTGAAATCCGCATGCGGAGTTTCTTCCAAACCAATCCACGCTGTGCAGAGCGCTTGTATGCCCAGGTTATGGCCTATGCTTATGCTGAGCCAATGCCAGACATGAAAGCCTCGGACCCCGTGACCATGGACCTCTTCTGCGGAACGGGAACCATTGCCCAATTGCTGGCGCGTCACGGTGGTCCAGGAACACAGGTGGTGGGTGTGGACTTGGTGGCGGAAGCCATCGCCGATGCCCGGCGCAGCGCCGAACGCAATGGAGTTTCAGGGCTGGAGTTCCATGCCGCCGATGTTGGGCGTTTTCTGCTCGACCACCCCGAATACAAAGGCAGGATCGGAACCATCGTTTTGGACCCACCGCGCAGTGGAATCAGCCCCAAATCCCTGCGGAAGGTGATTCGCCTTCGGGCCAAGCGCATCGTTTATGTGAGCTGCAATCCAGCCACCCAAGCCCGCGATTTGGTGACGCTTCGAGAGGCTGGCTACCCCATGAAAGCCTTCAAATTGGTGGATCAGTTTCCTCACACGGCCCATGTGGAAGCAGTGGCCTTGTTGGAATTCGACCCCTCGGGCCTTCCCCAAGACGAAGGAATGGACGAAATTGCCGCATCATGAGTTTGGAACCCAGCACCATCCAAGGCGAAGCCGTCATTTTGAACGCCCAGCGCATCGAACGGTGCATCCAACGCATTGCAAGACAGCTTTTGGAAGACCACCACAGCGCAGAGCGCGTGGTGATTTCGGCCATTGATGGACAGGGCACTGTTCTGGCCAAGCGCATTGCCGAAGCGCTTCGCTCCATCTCCAAGCATGAAGTGGTTCGCTGCACATTGGTCTTGGACAAGGACGCTCCACTGGACCACCCCGTGCGCATCGTAGACGAGAACAATAACGACTTTGACACGGCCTTGATTCAAGGAAGCGTCGCCGTTGTGGTGGACGATGTGCTCAACAGCGGAAGGACATTGCTTCACGCCGTGGCTCACCTTCTGCCTTTCCGTCCCCATCACGTGGGCACGTGTGTGCTGGTCGACCGCATTCACAGGCGGTTCCCTGTGCGGGCAGATTACGTGGGCAAAAGCCTGTCCACCAACTTGAAGGCCCACATCGACGTCCGCTTGAGCGGACCTGGCGTGGACGAGGCTGTCCTTATGGACTAACCCCCCAGTTTCCTTCTATCAAATTCCGGATGGAGTTCATCCGTTCAGAGTCCAAGTTTTCTGCATCCACAGTGATGTGTGCTTGCGCGTAGTGTTTTTCGCGCTGCTCCAAATGCTGCGAGATGAACCCCTCCAGCTCTTCTGGGACGATGCCCGCAATCAAGGGCCTTTCATCGGTCTTTCCCCGGAGCCTTTTTGCCAATTGAGCTGGGGTCATTTTTAAATAAACAACCGTTCCCTGTGAGCGCATGAAGGCCATGTTGCCAGGATGACATGCCAACCCACCCCCTGTCGAAATCAAGGCAACCTCATGAGACTCGATGAGCTGCTGGAGCACCCTTTGCTCTTGCTCTCGGAATCCCGCTTCTCCCAATTGATCGAACATGTCTGGAATGCTCGCATTGTGCCTCTCCCGAAGCTCGGCATCGGTGTCCAAGAAAGGCAAGCCCATCAGGCTGGCCAAGCGGCTTCCACTCGAGCTTTTTCCAACCCCCATGTACCCGACCACGAACACCCTCCTATGCACCATTTTGGAAAGTTAGTCACGACATCCTTCTGCGCGGACCCGCCATGATCCATGAATTTGGATTTCGGTCCGCTGACCTCACACCACGTTGACGCTGAACATGACCCGACCGCCAAGATGGCCTTCCAAATGGTCGCCTGACTGCACCTGACCCACCCCAGCTGGCGTCCCTGTAAAGAGCAAATCACCGGTCTTCCAAGTGCTGTAACGAGACACATGGGCAATCAACTCATTCACGCCAAACAACATGTCTCCAGTATGGCCTGACTGAACCTCCTGACCATTCCGTAAAAGTGAAAACGACAGGTCCTGAACATTCCCGCCCAACTCCGTCAAGGGCATGAATTCTGGCGACACCACCGCAGCCCCATCAAAGGCCTTGGCCTTTTCCCACGGCTTTCCTGCGGCCTTCAATTCAGCTTGAACGTCCCTTGCCGTGAAGTCGATCCCAAGTCCAATGGTCGCATAGCAGCGGCTGGCGTGCTCTGGCGATACCCATTTGGCCGCGCGTTCCAAGCGCACGACCACCTCCACCTCATGGTGGCAATCCTTTGTCCATTCAGGAATGGCAAAGGGGTGATCCCGGTGAAGGATTGCGCTTTCCGGCTTGAAAAAAAACAAAGGCTCAGTAGGCACTTGGTTTCCGAGCTCCTTGGCGTGATCGGCATAATTCCGCCCGATGCAAACAATCTTCATGGTGCAAATGTGGGACGCGCTGCAGCAACGCAAGCGAGGGTTTCAATCGAAAGTGAGGCGAACCTCAACCCGGCGATCAAAAGCCCCTCCCCATTCGGGTCGTTCCTCACCAAAATGAGACACCATGACCCGATCGACTCCAGCCCCCAATTCAAGCAAATAGTATCGGACCACTTGAGCCCGTCGTCGGCTCAGCTCCATGTTGGACCGAGCACTGCCCGTGGCGTCGCTGTGACCTGTGATCATGACCCTGAGATCGGGGTAGGCAAACATCCACTCCATGAGTGAATTGAGGCCATATTCGGCGCTCAGCCCCAAGGCCGCACTTCCCTCTGGAAACTGCAAGGTGAATTGCTCGGGCAGCCCCTCTGCTCCGCTTGGACGCGCCACATTCGAGGAGGGTACCCATCCACCATCCAAGCCCGCCTCGGCAAATCCTCCCGTGGAAGAAGGAGATGATCCGCCCCTTCTTTCAAGGCCGTCCACCCGGTCCGCCAATGCCCGGACAGCCGCCGTTAAATCATCCAAAGCACGGTCTCGGGGAAATCCTGCCTCCGCTCCTGTTCCGCTGTCTCCACCAAGGCCTTCCAGGGAACTTTCATCCGATGAACCCTCCCCAAATTCGGGCAAGGGATCAATCGATATGGCATCTCGCCCCCCGCGCAAATCATCCCAGTCTCGGGCCAAATCACTGCGGACCATGACCCCTTCAGCCAAAGCTTGGTTGGCGAAAACCCCGATGTCCAAAGACACGAGAAGTAAGGCATTGCTCAAGGCCTTCTCCACTTGGTAATACCGCCACTCCTCAGACGTCCAGCCCGAAGGAGGAGATGGAATCTGTAAGCCATCGAGTTCTGTCACAGCATCTCTGACCCTGGGGCTGAACTTCTTGAATTCGCCCAAAGCCCCATCGAAATAATATGGAACCGAGGCACGGACCACATCCTTCATCGACTTGAGAAGACGCGAAGGAGACGTTTGCAGCCTCACTTGGTCTCCATCCAGCCTTATATCGCTCTGCAACCTTGCCTGAAGGACATCCAGGACGATAAACTCGTATTGCGACACAGCTTCTGATTTGTCCCCTTGCGCAAAGCTGCTGTACGCCAAAAACAGCCCCCCAAAGAGGACCAACACAACCCTCAGACGTTCAGCAAGATGGCGCGGCATGGCGCCTGCAATTTAACTCATTATGAGGTGGCAATCAGCTCCGTTTACGAAGCCAATGGTCTCATTTCCCTCTGCCGCTCAGAACGATCCAAACCGTGTAGGTCAAAATCTTGAAATCCAAGCTCAGGGACATGTTTTCGATGTAAATCAAATCAAAACGCAAACGTTGAACCATCTGGCCAACGTTTTCGGCGTACCCGTACTTCACCTGTCCCCAGGAGGTAATGCCGGGCCGAACCTTCTGAAGGTGCATGTAATGCGGCGCACGTTCAGAAATCAAGTCGATGTAATGCTGCCGCTCTGGACGAGGTCCAACCAACGACATTTCGCCCACGAGGACATTGAAGAATTGAGGCAATTCATCCAACCTAGACTTCCTTAGAAAACGCCCAACCTTTGTGATTCTGGGGTCGTGATCACTGGAGAGTTGCGGGCCGTTTTGCTCTGCATCCATGCGCATGGACCTGAACTTGTGGATGGTGAAGGGAACGCCCCATCGTCCCACACGTGTTTGATGGAAAAACACAGGCCCCTTGCTGCTGCACTTCACGGCCAAAGAAATGGCCACCAAAAGCGGGGTCAACATCAGCAATGCCAACACGCTGATGCCCACATCCATGCCCCGCTTCACCGCCACTTGCCAAGCGGGCATGATGTCTCTGCGAATGGCAATGAGAGGCGCACCAAACAGGCTTTGCATCCTCACCGAACCGGATAGAATGTCGTAGTTGTCTGGCACAATTTTGATGTCCACATCCTTGCCCTCGAGCAGGCCAATGATGGCCTCCAACTCCCCGTGGTCGGAGCTGCTCACCGCCAAAACCACCTCTTCTGCCTGGTGCTCGTCAATGAGGGCTGGAAGCTCGGACAATCCACCCAAACAAGGAATGCCCTCCAAAGTCACGCACGCCTCGTCTCCAACGGTCACAAAACCCAGGAAACCAAAGCCAGGATTGCGCCGAAGCGACCTGATTTCCTGGACCATGGCCACCGCTTGATCGTTGCATCCCACGATCAGCGTATTGAACACCAACTCCCCCTTCTGAATCTTTCTGACGGTTCGCGAGGTGATTTGCACGCGAAGCGTCAAAACCCCCACAAACTGAGCCACAAAGAGCACCATGAGGGACTGGTAGTACTGGGTATATGTGCTGATTTCGTCGTCCAATATCAGCACGAAAAACAAGGTCAATGAGCCCAAGATGGTGGTCCACAACACCTGAGTCACCTCTTGAGACCTGTACCTCCTGAATGGGTCCGAATGCATCCCTGCCAGCCCGTACAACCCCACCCAAAACATGGGCACAAAAAACAGTCCGAATGCAAAGTTGCCATCTTCAAACAGCTCTTTGGGAATCCATGAATCTTGAAAGGCCGGCGTGTACTCCAAAACGCGCTTTCGGTACATAAACAGAATCGCCCAAGCGAAAGCTGAAGCCACAACATCTGCCAACACATACTGGATCACCGACCAGTTCCTTCGAACGGATGTAATGGCCTTTGGCTTTGCCATTGAATCCTGCCTCATAGAATTCGACTCCTTCATCAATACGTCAACAAACGGATGTTATCGAGACCCACCGTCCCTTGAGACCTACCCGACTCAAGGACACACTCGACATACACCTCAAAGTGGTCTGCGGGACCATGGGCAGAAATCAGGGAGGACACATCCACGTAGATCTTGTTCCACTCGGCAGATGTGCCATCATCGGTTGCGCTGAGCACCATGCCAGGCAGGGCCGTCTCCTGGCCATTTCTAAACCCAAACAGTCCGACCACAAAAGGTTGATCGCATCGGTAATCCATCTCCAAGAAAGCGGGCAGCCCACCCTGAAGATCATACTCTTGCTCCACGGTCCGAATCCGAACCAGGGGCTCATCCTCGCTCACCACCAGCTGGCCTGACTTGTTTCCTTCAAAGACCCAAGCCTCGTCGCCAACGCGATCCCAACCCGACCCTCCAGCCATGGCGCCCAGGACATTGGAGGTTTCAAAATCTTCCACGGGAATAAAACGAACCTCCTCTACCAGTTGAACTTGGGGCACCAGTGTGTCCCTTTGTCCGGGCCCCACATTGGGCAAATGATCCACGGTTGTGTAGAATGGATAAGGGGAGCGGCGGTCGCTCAATCCATTTTCTCGAATTCCCGCAAGCAGGGTGACGGCTCCACCCTCCATGTCGGACTCCAACAAAGGCACCACTGCCGGTAAGGGAAACACACCCACCACATCCGTGGCACTGTAGACCCACAAATCCGTGATGTTGTTCGAAGAAGTTCCTTGCAACTCCCCCGGAGCATACTCCATGGAGGGGACCACCAAGTAGGTGGGGATGTCTTGTTCCGGAGACATCAATGAACACCCCCAAAGTCCCGCCACGGCCAAAGTCAATTGGAAAATCTTCAATACGCGCGGGGCGACAAGTTGTCTTCGCATGGTCAGGTCAATTGGACTCTCCAAAGGTCAAAACAACCTGCGAAGAATCAAGGGACCAACGACTCAAAAGAAGAATGCGGTATTGAAGAGAACCCATTGTTATGAACAACCAGCAGAGGGCACAACAATTCAGCGCATCACGAATATGTGCCCTGACTTCCTC
>CALKHD010000093.1 GCA_938092195.1 uncultured Flavobacteriales bacterium
GTCAGAAGCCCTCAGGGTAAAAGACAATACGCCGTCGTTGGACAGCCTTTTCCGGTACCCTGCTGTGGCATGGGCTGCGCGTCCTCCTGTGTTGGGAAGCCGCCCACTGCGCAGTTCATAGCGTCTTCCCAAGTATTGGAAGGACGATTGTGGAACGTTGCGGTCTCCAAAAACCGCAGCAGAGGCGCCCACGTGCCATTGGGTGGACTCTGTTCGCGACAGATGGAGCACACGAACCTTGGCGCGTCCATCTCCCATTCTGTACCCCATGGCCGACCGGGTTTCGCTTCCGTTTTTGGAGAGCCAAGGATGCGAAGTGAGCTGCAAACCGCCTCCCATGGCCGATGGCCCCAACCACACATGACCGCCGCCAGGCACCCATTTCAGTTGGCCGTACAATTCTGGGTCCACGATGGCGCCATGGTCCGCCCCCCATCGGCTCCCTTGTTGGGGCACCCCGTCTTCGAGAATGGCCACACGGGTTCCCATCAGCCCGCGGAGCATGGGTTGAATCATACCGGCGCCCAGGTCCAAACTGCGAACGCCAGGTGTGCGGTCGAGCATGGTCATGAAGTCAGGGGCTTCAGAAACCGATTGTGATTCGGGGTGTTCCTCTGGATTCAATCCCTCCACAAAGGCCGCTTCCAAGCCCACTGACCATGGGGCCAGCGAAACGTCCACATGCTGTCTTCCAAGGGTGAAGACCGTGGCCACAGGGTGGCCATGTGCCACCACCGTCAAAGAGTCAATGCCTTCTGAACAGAAAGCGTCGAACCAGCCGTCTTCGTTGGTAGCAAATTGGCTTCCGCAGGGCCATGCCCATACCAAGGCATCACCACAGGAGCTGTGATTTTGGGCGTGGATCACGTGACCATCTACGCGGGTGGGGGATTGTCCAATGGCGCCATTTGTGATGAACACACAAGCCAGCAGACTCAGCCAAGTCCAGCGCCATGCGACAGGACTTGGTCCACACGCATCGGCCACGGTCTTCCATGCCCTTCGTAAAAGGGACATAAAGAAATGGGGGTTGAATGAGGGACTCAGTAAACGCTTTAAGCGCTCGGCGGTCCTCTCAGACTGTGGGCCTTTCGGCCCACGTTCTTCACCAGAGACTCCGATGTGGAGCCCAAGGTTGTCGGGACAAACATCCCGATGCTTTCCGGCACAATGGCGACCTCCAAATCGTCCCATTGAGGAGCGAATTCCCAGTCGCAGATGGCACAAACAGCTTCATTTGTGGTCCAAGCGTTGGCTGATTCATCCAGTCCACTTTGAACCGAAGATTCAGACTGCGGTGCATGAACCGGGCAAGAATGGTGGTGAGCATGTCCGTGGGAATGGTGCGACCACTCGTGTCCCACTTGAAGGCCAGTGACCAATGCCCACAAGGCCATCATCGCTGATGCCAATATGCGGGTTTGGGTCACTTTCATGGGGCGAAATTAGTGGAAGCGGAAGAGGGGCCAATGGAATTTGTTCCCCTGGAAGGTGATTTTAAAAGATCCAACGGTGACCTGCGGTCAACATGGCAGCGGAATACAGCGAGAGCGACAGGACCTCCTCATTGAGTTGTAACAAGTCGCCGAAAAATATTGGAGACAATTCCAACGAAAATGCCCATTCTGAGCATTTGATGTCAGCCGCGCTTTTTCCCCTGCGCTCTAACCGCCTTTGTTTTTTTGCGCTGATATCGCGGTTACAGCGTTGTGAAGGAAGGCCTGTTTGGATGTAGGCATGGGTGGGGAACAGCCTCAAGCCAGCGGAGAAATGCCCGCCATTTTGATTGGTATGGCCGGCGCCGATTTTGGCGGTTGCAATGCTGGGAAAAGCCAGTCCGATTTGAGCATCAATGAACCCGTGATCGCTGAAATATTTTCGTTGGCCAACGAGAATGGATGTGCCAGGAAAAGGAAGAACATCGAGACGGCTGGAGCTTGAGATTTCAAAGTCACCGATCAAGGCGAAACCCCAATTGGATTCGATGTAGGACTCTTTCATTCCTTTTTCTTGAGCGCATGACACCCCCGAAATCAATAGAAAGAGAACAACAAAAACACTGGCTTTGATTCCCATGGTTTCTTGCATTAAGGCTTGACTGTAGCGGTGGCTGAAGCATGGGCCACAATGTCGTCTGGGTCCATGCGCATGGGGCGGAACAAACCGGAGTGATAGAGGGGAGCCTGGTTCTGATAGTACGGGCTGAATGCATTGCCTGATTGTCCAGTAGGAAGGATGCTTTCTGCCGCATCGATGTTGGCGAAGTCGATTCCGATGCGCATGGAGGGCCCCGAGAAGACGCTGTAGTCCACTTCTTTCTTCAACTTGAACTCGTACTTGCACAAGGCATCTTTGGCCGCACCTAGGCCAAAGGGTCCAACGCTGAGCCAAGGGCCCAAAACAGGGACATCCGCCATGGCGTGTTTGTGGGTGACGGTGTGCAGTCTTTCATACTGCCATTGGCTTCTGTCCTCGCCAAGGGCGGTTTTAAGATCGGAGAGCGCTGTGGCAAAGGAAGCCGTGATGATGTCCCCTGCTGATTCGATTTCGGGGGTAGATGCATGGTCCCACCAAGGAGAATTCGGGTTGTCCAGCAGGCGAGGAAAGGAATTCTCACTGACAATGGTGCGGTGCCAAGTCTCGAATTTTTCGGCTGCGTTGCTGTCTGCGGCTTGCTCAAATTCATCGGCCATGGCACCTTCGATGGTCCGGTACATCCATCGATAGTACAGGGTGGGCGCAATGTCCTCGGCCAGGTGACTTCCGTCCCAGCCCTGCATGACTTGGAGGGCTTCCAATTCACCGGGGTTCAATCCATCGGTTTGGATCAGGCCGATGTCTTTTACAGTCGCTGTTCGAAGTAACCTACCAATATCAGACACATCAGAGCCCTGAGAGTAACTCGCAAATGGACTAAACTGTTCATAGCCATTGTATTTAATAGCGAAGTTGAAAGTAGCAGCATCATAATTAATGGTATCGCCTTTCACCGACATTGGTACCGAACATTGATCTGCGCTTCGGCACAATTTTAATGTGGTGTAATCGTCGACTTCAATGTCAATACTCTCTTGTCTCACACCCGCTTTTAACACTAAGTCATCAGCAATTACCCATTTGGTTTGAAGATAACCCGCCAAGCTTTGCATATCCATTTCTGGTACCCAAATACGGCCAT
>CALKHD010000094.1 GCA_938092195.1 uncultured Flavobacteriales bacterium
GTGGTGATTTGCGCGTCGGCGTGGATTGTGCTCACCGTTGGATGCAACGCCAATGGCGCCGGCTGTGGCGTGGCACTGGGGGATTGGACAACGGATACCTTGACCTTGTCCCAAGGGATACAGGAATTGGAAGTGCACGATCGAATCCGCCTCACTTGGGACCCGTCAGCGGCCATTCCGAGTGCTGTGATTCATGCTGGATCAGGGGTCATTGAGGGGCTCTCTGTTGTGGAAGAGGACCAGGTCCTTCGGATTGAAGACCTGAACAGTTGCCATTGGAGCAGAAGGTTGGACGCCGTTCCCCATGTGGAATTGCGCGGAATGCAGTTCACAGACATTCAGCTGATGGGGCAAGGGGACTTCAGCATGACCGACACACTCCTTGGAGGTGATTTGATGGTGGTATGCAATGAGATGGCCGGTGACGCCCACTTGCTCTTCCATGGGGATACGTTGCGGTTTTTATCGCCGAATGGGGTGGGCCATGCCCGAATGGAAGGGGAGGCCATTCGATTCAGGTCTTTCTGCGGTGGATTTGGGGACCTGGATGCCGAAGGGTTGCAGACCCAGCAGATGATGTTTCATCATGCAGGTTTGGGCCGGGTGGATTTGCGGCCAGAAGGCTACTTGTTTCTCGAGATGTCGGGCCATGGCGATGTCCACCTCTATGGTCCAGGGGACCAAAGGGACATCCGCATATCGGATGGGGCCACGGGCTCCTTGATTGAGTGGCCTTGATCGAGCGATTTTAATCGAGGGACCTTGATCGGGTGGCTTTGATTGAGCCGCCGGGATGGCCTTTAGTCCCGCAGCTGCATTTCCACAGCTTCTGCAAACGAATTGACCCAAGCGCTGTATTGCGCTCCGCTGGGGTGCAATCCATCGGGTGCGACCCAGTTCTCGGATTGTGGCCATTGTTGGCTGATCGGGGTGATGTTGTAGTGTGCAATCCCTGCGTTGGCTGTCAGGGTGGAGCATGAAGCATTGAACAGGGCCAATTCGCTGGATATGGAAGCTTGGTTGGGCTGGCCGAAAGGGGTGTATCCATAATCGGGAATGCTGACCACAAATACGCGGTTGGTTTGTCCGCCTGCCAAGTCGACGGCCCGCTGAAGCAAAGCTTCGAATTCGACTTCATAGGCCTCCAATGACAGCCCCTGATATTGGTTGTTGACCCCAATGAGAAGAGACACCAGGTCAAAACTGTTGGTGTCAATCTGCTCGGCATCCATTCCCGCATTCAAATTGGATGTGGTCCAACCTGTGGTGGCAATGATGCGTGCAGGCTCGATTTGAGACTCTGGGAGCAGGGTTTCCAGCGCTGCCGTCAGTTGATTGGGCCAATCTCCAGAATCGGGGACACTTTCGCCAATGGTGTAGCTGTCTCCCAGCGCCAAGTACTTCACGATTTCGGGAGCATCGCCCAATTCTTCCTCGCCCTCTGTGGGGTCCTCATTTTCGTCTTCCTCTTCAGCGGGCCCGGGCAAATGGACCTGTGGGACAGGCTCTTGGTCCGTTTCCGGTGTGCAAGAGACCACAATCAAGGCCAAAAACATCAAGCTGGGGAAGAGAGAAAAGAGACGCATTTACACGAAAGAAAGACATATGCGTCAATTCCGCAGGAGCAAGAGCACAAGAGCCGCCATGGCCAGCAGCCATCCAAGCAAGTTTTTGCGGGTGGGCCTTTCCTTGAAAAACGCAATTCCAGCCAATGCTGTGGCGAGAACAATGCCCAGATTGTTGACGGGGACAATCGCCGAACGCGGAAACGGCATGGCTTGATAGGCCGACAGCAAAAAAAACAAGGAACCCACATTGATGACGCCGAGCAGGATGCCGCCAATCACCGTGGCGCGGTTCCAAATGGGTTTGGAGCCTGGCAGGAAAGCCCATCGGCTGAGCCCGATCAAGGCGGCAACGGTAAAGGGGACGGCAGCGAAAGTCAATCGATCGGCATCGCCCGTCATGTGAGCCTCAGAGGAGAACCAGCCAAAGCCCAGGTCAATCAGCCCAGAGCCAAAAAAAACAATGGCTGGCAAAATCAAGTTGGACGACTTGGAAACCTGGTCAGGATCTGACTCCAGTGGAGCTTCTCCCGCATCGCTGGCCAAACGAACCGCGGGAAAGGCCAAGCCAACGGCCAACGTTTTTTGCCAGGTCCATGGGTCGTTGGGATCCAGGAACATGAACACCATCATGGGCAGCACCATGGACATCTTGGTGGCAATGGCCACCACGCCAAGCCCCATTTTTTGAGTGCATTCACCAATCTTCTTGAACATGTACAAGAAGACCAAGCCCATGGCCACTCCCGCAACAGTGCTGGGTTCATCCATTCTTTCCCAAGCATGGGAAGGCCCTGCCATTGCTATGGCCAACGTACCAGCAACGATGTAATTCACCACCACAGCCTCTTCGAGGCGCACGCCATACTTCGGGAACAGCCGGAAACAGCTGAACAGGAGCGTGGAAA
Source organism: uncultured Flavobacteriales bacterium (assembly GCA_938092195.1). Lineage (GTDB taxonomy): Bacteria > Bacteroidota > Bacteroidia > Flavobacteriales_D > Sanyastnellaceae > UBA8752. The sequence goes on from CALKHD010000094.1 coordinate 2,474, forward strand.
CCACAATGCTCAGGCCAAGTGCGATCATGAGGGCAGGGGGATGGACAAAGTGGGGGGAGGACAAGAGCCCACCCAAGTTGAAGAGGAAGGATTGAGCCAGTACTCGACTCGGTCTTCGCCAAAGGAGTGCTCACCGCGGAGTTCAGCAAAGTCTGGAGACAGTTCGGGTCCTGGCAATCCTGCCCCCAAAGTTCGAGGGGAGTGGGCAAGACGGAGTTCGTCCCAAAGGCCAGCTGTGAGGCATTGGCGAATGGTTTCGGGTCCTCCTTCCACGAGAACAGAGCGCATGCCCATGTCTTGCAAGGTGTTCAATGCGGTGAGCAGGGCATTCGGTCCTTGGGAAGAAATCTGAACGACCTGATCACCCAAACCGTTGGGTCCACCAATGACCACACTTTTTGGTCGCTCAGTGTACAACCGAGCAAGGGGGGACGTCCGGCCATTGGGGTCCAGAACAACGGGCATTGGAGACGGTCCTTGGGCCTCTCTCACCGTCAGAAGGGGGTCGTCAGTGATGACGGTGCCGGCCCCCACCAAGATGGCTTCCTCTTCGGCTCTCCACCTGTGGGTCAGGGCCTTGAGTTTGGGGTTTGTGATGGCCAAGCTTCCCTTTTGTTCCGGCTGGCGAATCGGATCGGCATATCCATCGGCACTCACTGCGCATTTCAGCACCACCCAAGGACGGTTGCGCTCAAACGCACTTAAAAATCTTCGGTTCAACCATCGTCCTTCTGGCCATACGTCCATCAGAACAACGTCCATTCCCGCTTCTCGAAGGAGGGTCAATCCCGTCCCGGCGACCCGAGGGTCAGGGTCGGTCATGCCGACCACAACCCGCTGAATGCCAGAGTCGATGAGCCGATTTACACAGGGTGGCGTGCGTCCGTGATGGCTGCATGGCTCCAAGGTCACATAAGCGGTGGTACGGTGGAGAATATCGGGATCACCCGTGAAGGCGTTCAGCGCCATCACCTCTGCATGATGGCCACCCACCTCGGCATGCCATCCCTTGGACATCAATTGGCCTTCGTAAACCAGCACACATCCAACACGTGGGTTTGGAGCAGTGCCGATGTCCCCTTTTCTGGCCAAAGCCAAAGCTTGGGCCATCCAGGTTTCATCGCTTGTCACTGTCGACATCGTTCAATTCAGGGCTTTGGCCTTCGCGGCCAA
>CALKHD010000095.1 GCA_938092195.1 uncultured Flavobacteriales bacterium
AACAGAGAGGTCGTCGCCGGCAAAAGAGGCTTCACTTGATGGGTCCGTGCTCCATCCATCGCCGGATACACCGCCGATGAACAGCGATTCTCCCAATTCAAAGAGGGTGCTCCACAACCCTGTAGAGGCCGACAGGGGCGAAGGTTCACTGGTCGCTCCAGGTTGGTCCAGTCCGATGGTGAGCCATGAGTCCAACGCGACCTCGATGTTGTTGGCGAATGCCGAAGAATCGATGTCCGTGACGAGCAAGCCTCCGCTGGCAGTCTGATAGAAGTTGTTGTCGCTGCCAATGAAGGTGGAGTTGCCTCCAGAGCCACTCACGGTCAACACTTGATCTTGGGGATGGCTGCATGTCATGTAGACGCGGAACGTCGTCAGTCCTGGAAGACCGGGTTGATCTGTACCCAACCCGGCGTACCGTTCAACGTTGAGGCTGAACCCCAAAGCGTCATCGTAAATGCTGTAGCAGCAATAGATACATGAACCATCATTGTCGGTGAAAATGGGGTCGAAGTTGCATCCCACCGGATCGTCACAACCCGCAACTTCATCGGCTTCGCAAACGCCATCATTGTCTAAGTCAATGTAGCAGTTGCCGTTGCAGTCCAATGGGTAAAAGGGGAAGTCGCAGCTGCAGTCATCGTCTGTGGCTAAAGGGTCATAGTTGCAGGCCCTGTCATCTGTGCAGCCCCCCACCTCCAATTCATCACAAATGCCATCGCCGTCAAAGTCATTGAGACAATCGCCTTGGCAGTCGAGGTACAACTCGGGGTAGGTGCATGAGTTGTTGTCGTAACAGGGCGATGCAGCCACGTAATTGCAGGCCATCTGATCGCTACAGCTAGGAAAGATGCAACTTCCATTGTCTGTGATGGCGGTGGCCAAATAATTGCAGGCATCGGGATTGGTGCACCCCACTAAAGGGTCATAAACACCATACAAGACTTGCGGGTTGGCCAAGCTTCCAATGATGCCATTGGCCACGAAATCCAGAGCGTTGTCGCAAGTAGGTAGGCTGTCGAGCGAGGCATCCCAAATCCTCACTTCCAATCCGGTTTCGCTGGCTTGGTTGCCATACACCAGCATCAGCCCCGTGAAATACCCTGAGTTGGCTTGAAAGTCGGTCGTGCCAACCCCTCTGCAATTTCCGGACCCATCAAAGATGGCGGCCACATTTTGCTCGCCGGCCCCCACCAGTCCATCGACAGAAATGGTGAAGGTGAGCGTCATGCTGAATTCATAGGCGCTGGGAACAACCACCCAGTCCTGGGGTTGTGCGCGCAGGACAGAAGAGACGCAGACCAGAAGACCGACAATGGCCAATTGCGAGGAGCAGCGGGGCATGCTTAAATTTAACTCCTCTCGGTAGATTAATCGACGACGATGGTAAAGTTGCCTTTCAAAGTGCGTTCGAATCCAACGAGCTCTCCATCCAGCTCTCGGCGGACAAGAAAGTCGAGGTTCACCGTTTCTTCTCCTCCCGTGATGGGTGCAGCGATGACACTGGCTACACCGTTGGTGACACGGAAGGTTTGAGTGGTGTCAAAAGCCACATTAAAATTCGTCTCGTCAAATTGGGTGAACACTCCATCTGCAGGATAGAAGATGGCGCCTTGTTGCACATTGGGCACATCGAGGATCAGACTCACGCCATGTTCTTCATTTTCCCCTTCTGCAGTGGCGTCAGCGGTCACGAAGTACCGCCTCGAAAACAAGCTGTCTTCTTGCTGCAAGTAGACGTATTCCGCGCCGAGGACTTCCAAAGAGTCCCCATCCAAGACCAGCGTGCCGCAATCGCAGCGATACACAGGTGGCAAATAGTCTTCCGAAGAGGAGCATGCCGTCAAGAGTACGGTTACAAGTGCGGGGGCGATAAGGGCTGAAATGCGCTTCATGGAATTCATAAAATGACCGACAAACTCACCTGTCAGGGTAGCGAAGGTAACGACTTCGATTTTCCAGAAAGGCGTTGCGATCGTTGGCCCACAATTTTTCCAAGCCATCCTTTGAGGTGCCTTTCTCCAGGGCCAGGCGCAGCGAGGAGTCTCCTGCGAGCTGGTCAAAGAACTCAGGTCGATCGACGAAGGGACTTTGATCGCCCGCAGGCGTGTCTTTCCAGGCGGCCATGACATCTTGAAGCACCTCGAGGTGAAGGCGTCCATCGGTTTGGCTGGCTTGCCATGAGCCCAAACGGCGGAGCAAGGAAAAGCCCGTGCAGGCTTGGCCTGCATGTTTGGGGTATTTGGATGCGGCGTTGGGCGCAGGTGTGAACCGATGTGGTGCCCGAATCATGCCAGGAAAGCCCACCACGGTGAATGGGGAAGTGGTCCCGCGCCCCACGCTGGCGATGGTGGCCTCGAGCAGCACCAAATGGGGATACAGCTGAATGGCGGCTGCGCTGGGGAGATTTGGACTGGGTGACAGACTCGGTGTCCATTTTTGATTGCGATTCCACCCCTTGACAGGAATGACCGTCAAGCTGCATTGCAACTCGGGGTCCGGGGAGGCCGAATATCCGCCACCCAACCAACCTTCTTGGTTGCCCATGTCTGCCAATTCTCCCAAGGTCATACCGTGGACCAGTGGGATGGGCAGAAATCCAACAAAAGACCGGAAGGACGCCGTATCCAAGATGGGGCCGTCTGTGATGTGGCCATTGGGGTTGGGCCGGTCCAGCACCACCAGGGGGATGCCCTGTTCAGCGCAAGCTTCCATCACGAGGAAAAGCGTGGAAAGAAACGTGTAGCACCTTACTCCAACATCTTGAATGTCATATAGAATAACGTCGATGTCTTCAAGTTGAGAGGCGGTGGGTTTTTTGTGGGTTCCGTAAAGAGACCTGACGGGAATTCCTGTCCCAGGATCGATTCCACTGTCTGCTTTTTCTCCATCCGGCAAATCCCCCCTGAATCCATGCTCTGGCCCAAAAGCAGCTGTGACTTCAATGCCAAGGGAAAGCAAGGTGTCCACCAAGTGGGTGGCGCTGCCTGAGGCAGATTCGACGACAGCAGTGTGGTTGCACACAATGCCGACTTTTTTGCCCTCGATCAAGGGGAGATACTGCTCCATTTGTGCATCTCCAGGAACCACTTGGGCAAGGAGTGACGGAACAGCTGTGAGCAAGAGAAGGGGAAAAACGAAGGCCGCTTTCATGACGGCAAAGTAACGCGCCACATACCTTGCGTGTTATGTCCAAGCGTTCCCGATTGGCTGTGCGGTTTCTCGCCCGTCGAATGACCATCGATCCCACAGGAAAGGGGATTGCCCGTCCTGTGGTGCGCATTGCTGAAGGTGGAGTGGCGGTTGGTGTGGCCCTCATCATCTTGTCTTTGGCGATTGTGCAGGGGTTTCAGCGTGATGTGCGAGACTTGGTGGTGGGCTTTGGGGCCCATTTGAGGGTAGTGGCAGCGGACCAAGGCCGGGCTCAGGGCACGGACAGGATTGCTTGGGCTGATGTGGATGCAGAAGCCCTGGAATCCATCCCAGGGGTGGAGCAAGTTCAAGCCTTTGCCCAGCGCCCAGCCATTTTGGAGACGGCAGAAGAGGTGGAAGGGGTGGTGGTCAAGGGACTCGGGCTGGATGCAGACACTCTTTTTTTAAGAGAAAGACTGACCTCAGGTCGATTG
>CALKHD010000096.1 GCA_938092195.1 uncultured Flavobacteriales bacterium
CTCCTGCTTTTTCTGAACCTGAACCTTTCGCTGTCGCTTGGAAGACTGAGAACGATCGCGCTGTGCCTCCGCATCCATTGTGCAGAGCAGGACAAACAACCCGATGGCAAACTTCACGTAAAGACGAAGCTTCATGCCAGCAAGAACGTCATTCCACCACAAACCTTGCATGCAGCAGGGGACGTTTGCTCCCGTCTTCTTCAGGAACACCTCGGACCAAAAGCAAATAGCTTCCGGTGGCCAACGGTTGTGTGCTCAGTTTGAGGGTGCTCAAGGTCTCCTTTCCTCGCTCCATCATGCCTTCAGCGATCCACCTGCCGGATGCGTCGCGGAGGGTCCATTCTAAGGGGCTGTTTGGCGCCTGAAGAAGGGCGGGGTCGCGAATGACCACGCGAAGGTTTTGGCTGCCCGACGGCACTGGGTTGGGGTACACCAGCATTTCTGCGTCTCCGGTCAGGGGTTGCGAGCCACCCAGAATCATGTGCGCCTCCCACAAATCTGGGATGCCATACCCACGCGTGGTGTCGGGGTTGGCCCATTGAGATGCGGATTCCAAGAGCGCAAGCCGGATCTCCCACGCCGAGGCTTCTGGGTGGGCGCTCCACAGGCTGGTGGCCGCGCCACACAAAATGGGGGATGAAAAAGACGTGCCGTTGCCCGTTCTGATGGAGCCATCGGGGTGGATGTATGCCGCATCGCGTCCAACGGCGCACAAATCGGGTTTGATGCGGCCATCGGCCGTGGGGCCGTAGCTGCTGAAGCTCGCATGCTGGCCAGAAGCGTCGACAGCACCGACAGCGATCACGCTGTCCCCATCGGCTGGAGCCGTGATTTTCTGCCAAGGACTGTTGCCACTGTTGCCGGCAGAATTGAAGACCAGCATCCCTTTGGACGCAGCGATGTCCGAAGCCTGCGTGATGCGAAAGGTGTCGCCGTCCAACTCGTCCAGCAAATGGTGGGCGGTGGTGTCATCGAAGAGGGAATAGCCCAAGGATGTGTTCAATACATCACACCCCATGCTGTCGGCGCGTTCAGCGGCCGCTACCCAATGGTATTCCTCGACCAAATTTTCCCAGCCGACATCCTCGGTGCGAAACAGCACATAGGAGGCGTCGGGTGCGCTTCCACGGAAGTGCTGACCTCCTGGAGTGTCCAAGTGCCCTGCCATGGTGGACAGCACCATGGCGCCATGGGCGTGCTCGGAATAAATGAAGGGAGATATGGCACCTCCGTTGGGGAAGTTGCCGCCGATTTGGATTCGGTTTTCTTGAAGTGCCCGTTGCATGGCAGGGTTGGTGTCGACACGATCAAACCCACTGTCCAACACACCGACCATCATGCCTTCGCCTTGGTGTCCCAGTCCGTGCACCAGGTCCAGTCTCAATTGCCGGGTTTGCGCCCAAGCCATTCCGTAACCTTCGGGACCGCTCATGTCAGAGGCTTCAATGGTCCGTCGGTGCCGGGGAAGTGAGGGGACTGGCCTTGGGTTTTGGAACCACGACGTTCTGCGCACTTGAGCCACACCGCTCAGGTTTGCAATGTCCTGAAGGATGATGGCGATGGCCGCAGAGTCAGCCAATGCGGTGTCCAATTGAATGACGATGCCATTGAACCACTTGCTGGAATGCAGCCATTGTACGGGCCGCCCTTCGCTGGTTTCTCCAATGGACATGACCTCGGCAATGCGGGCAGGCGAGACGGGGAGGTCGGTGGAGTCGAGTGCAATGCCTTGACGCGTTCTTCGCGCCAAAGCCCGCTCGGAGAGAATTTGCAAGCCCGCATTGGGGGCATTCAGGTCCACCCCGCATCCCACCTTGTCTTGGAATCCCACCCAGTGATGGTTGGGCGCGATTTGGGCAAGGGTGGCTGCGGAAGGGCCGAACAGCGCCGCAGCAAGAAGGTGAAGCCAGAGTCGATTCACTCTTCGGTGGATTGAAGGCGCCCAAGGGTCCAGCGTTCAGTGCGGATCAGTTCGCCCGATTCATCGTAGTAACGCCAGGTGCCGTCTTTGACCCCGGCGGTATATTCTCCCATTTCCTGCATGGGTTGGTTGCGAATTTCCCGGCGCAAGGGTTGTTTTTCGTTCGGACGGCTTCCTCCAGTGGGGGCCATTGGTGAGGAACTGCCCTGTTCGGCGGGCATCATGACCCACTCGCCCAAATCGTACCATGACGTGAACGGGCCGTCCAAATTGCCGTGGGCATAGCGCCCAACCCATTCTGGCCTTCCGCTGGGGTAATGGGAATCGAATTCCCCATTTTGGGGCTTTTCACTCACCAGACGTCCCTCCTCGTAAAGAACCAAAGAGCGGACTTTTCCATTGGGGTTGAACGTCTTCCATTCGCCTACGGGAATGTCGTTTTCGTAGGCCCCAGAGCTCAGAGGTTTGCCGCCGTTTTGCATCACTTGAGCCGGGCCATTTCTTCGGCCATTTTGCCACATTTCAAGGCCGCGTGGCAACCCCTCGCGGTCAAAGGCTTTCCACATCCCATCCTTGGCCCCCATGTTGTATTGGCCCTCTTCGAGGACCTTTCCATTTCCATGGTAGGTGGCCGTGGCGCCATCGAGGGTGTCATTGCGGTAGTGTTCAATGACTCGGATTCTTCCTTTCGCGTCAAAGGCTTCCCATTTCCCTGACTTCCATTGGGTCCATTCGCCAGCGACTTGAACCGTTTCGTATTGCCCCTGGTGAGAAACGCTTCCATCTTCCCGATACAGGATGGCCTTGGCGGCAGACACATCGTCGAGGTGTTTGACTTCGCTCAAAACGCGCCCGTTTTCGCGGAAGAACGTGAAGTGGCCCGAGGGCTTCCCGTGGCTAAATGATCCGCTGTAGTAGAGCTTTCCGTTGGGGTATACCCGAATCCATCGCCCATCTTTGAGTCCATTGGAATCGGTGCGATTGAAGTCTGAACCTGCCTGGCCATCGGGCCATTGGGTGGTGTCCAGTCCGGGTTGAGCCAGGGCCAAAGGAGCACTGACCAGAAGGCCAAATGAGAGGAGGAGGAGTCGAAAACACATCTTGAAGCCAAGTTGGTAACGAACCGCCAACCGAGCGGCGTATTCCCTCCCTTACTTTTGCAGACCGATTCACCCAATTCCCATAAAATGATCCAACGTACCAAGGTCACCGTCGTCGGAGCGGGCAATGTGGGCGCAACTTGCGCCGATGTCCTCGCCACCCGTGAAGTCTGCAACGAAGTCGTTCTTCTTGACATCAAAGAAGGTTTTGCTGAAGGAAAAGCCCTTGACATCTGGGAGACCAGCCCTGTCAACAGCTACGACACGCGGACTGTAGGCTCCACCAACGACTACAGCAAGACGGCCGGTTCCGATGTGGTCGTGATCACCAGTGGGCTGCCTCGCAAGCCAGGGATGAGCCGTGACGATTTGATTGCCACCAACGCAGGCATCGTGAAGACCGTCACCGAGCAAATTCTTCCGCACAGCCCTGAAGCCATCATTGTCATCGTGTCCAATCCCTTGGATGTCATGACCTACCAGGCGTGGAAGACAGCAGGCCTTCCTGACCACCGGGTCATGGGAATGGCCGGAGTGCTCGATACAGCGCGCTACCGTGCTTTCCTCGCCGAGGCCTTGAACGTGAGCCCAAAGGACATCCAAGCGGTGCTCATGGGCGGACACGGTGACACCATGGTTCCGCTGCCGCGCTACACCACTGTGGGTGGCATTCCCGTCACTGAGCTCATCGATGCCGATGCCCTCGATGCCATTGTTCAGCGCACCAAAAAAGGAGGCGGAGAGATCGTTCAGCTGCTGGGCACGTCAGCCTGGTACGCGCCAGGAGCGGCCGCAGCCCAGATGGTGGAAGCCATTGTGAAGGACCAAAAGCGGATTTTCCCTTGCTGTGCCAGACTCACCGGTCAATACGGTTTGAACGATGTTCACCTCGGTGTGCCCGTGAAGTTGGGCGCCAACGGCATCGAAGAAGTGATTGAGCTTCAATTGAATGAAGATGAAATGGCCTTGCTCCACGAGAGTGCCAAGGCTGTGAAGGACGTGGCCGACGTGCTAGACGGCATGAACGTCTAAGTCCTCAGGGTCTTAACGGTCGGCAACGACCACCAAACGCCGGGCGCTTTTCCAAGTTGGGGAGGCGCCCGGTGCATTTTGGGTGCCCTCGGGTCGAATCAGGTAGGTGCCCGATGGCAGGTCCAAAGGAATCCTCACCGAGCCAGCCTGTGCCTTCAGGCATGCAATTTCTCGACCTGTCACATCCATGATCACCAATTGGGATGAAGGCACTTCCAGCTGACTTCCAGCGGAGATGGGGTTGGGCGCCGGGCGCCACTCTGCCGCAGCAGGGTTGGGGAAGTTGTCGATTCCATCTACCAAGGGGGAGCAGATTCGGATGGCGTCTTCAGCCCCTCCTCTCCACAAGGTCAACCCTCCATCGCGTCCACCCACCACAAGGTCAGGGATTCCATCGTTGTCCAAGTCGGCCGCAGCAGGAGCAGAGAACAGTCCCTCTTGAAAGCCATTCCAATTGTTGGTCCATTCGGGCCATTCCGATTCGGCATTGGCCAGTGGATTTTCGGGCATGCTGAACACCTGAATGCGCCCGAGTTCATTGCCGGAAATCAACCAAGTTTGGTTGTCGTATTCCAAAATCTTGGGTGTGGGAAATCCATTGATGCCCTGTTCGTTGTCGATGTCGATGAGCCCGGCCGATGCCGTCACAAAGGTGAATTCAGCGGTTTCGGTGGTGCCGGTGTTCTCAAACATCACAATCCCACCGTTTTTTTCGCCCACCAACAAGTCCAAGTCGCCGTCGCCATCGAGGTCGTCAAACACAGGAGTGGCGAATTGGCCCACATCAATGACGGCTCCAGTCGCGTCGGTCACGGATGGAATGGAGAGGTTGTAATCTGC
>CALKHD010000097.1 GCA_938092195.1 uncultured Flavobacteriales bacterium
TATCCGGCGGTCAACGCCATGATCGATGGCAAGGAAATGCGCATGCACGACTATGCCGACATCGGCATCGCTGTGAGCTCACCCAAGGGCCTCATGGTCCCCGTGGTGCGCAATGCGGAATCCATGACCTTGGATCAGATCGAAGCCGAGATCAAGCGGCTGGCGATCCGCGCCCGCGACGGAGAGATGACGGTCGACGAGATGACCGGAGGCACATTTACCATCACCAATGGTGGGGTGTTTGGATCCATGCTCTCCACGCCCATCATCAATCCGCCACAGAGCGCCATTCTGGGCATGCACAACATTGTGGAGCGTCCCGTGGCCATCAACGGCCAGGTGGAAATCCGTCCCATCATGTACGTCGCTCTGAGCTACGACCACCGCATCATCGATGGCAAAGAGAGCGTGAGCTTCTTGGTGGCCGTCAAGGAGATGCTGGAGAATCCAGAGCGCATGTTGTTTGGCTCTAAGGATCCCATGGAAGTCCTGTTGGGCTTGTAAACGCGCATGCCTGCTCGCAGTCAAAGGGTAGGCTCCAATCTGGACGGCCTGACGGTCGCCCTCTTTCTGATGCTTGCTGCCCTCGGGTGGTGGAATTTGGTGTCTGCCGCGTCTGGCCCGGATGGCGACGTGCTCTGGTCACTCAGCACATTGCATGGCAAACAAGCCTTGTGGCTTCTGGTGAGCTTGATCATTGGAGCGCTGATCATACAAGTGGAAGGGGAGTTCTTTATCCGAACGGCGTGGTTGAATTACGCCATCCAAATCGGCCTGTGTGCACTCGTGTTGGTGGTGGGTAAAAAAGTCGGGGGAGCGAGGTCGTGGTTTGGTGTTGGCGGGTTTGGAATCCAGCCATCGGAGTTTGCCAAGTTGGGGACATCGATGGCGTTGGCTTGGTACTTGGGGACCCGAGATGGTTGGCGCGATTGGCCGCGTCGATTTCGCAGCCTGGCCATCGTGGGTCTGCCAGCTGGGTTGATCTTGCTTCAGCCCGATGCAGGCACCGTGCTGGTGTTCGTCGGGTTTGTTTTTGCCCTCTATCGCGAAGGCATGACCGGTGCGGTTTTGATTGCTGGATTTGCGGCCATTGTTTTGGCGGTGTTGACCATATTGACCGGTGCAGGAGAGGTGGACTATCCATGGCTGGGCCAGCAGACTGGGTTCACTGCATTCGTGGTGGGTTTGGTGCTCTTGGGGGCAGGGGTGATCCAGGTGTTGCGCAGCGCAACACTTCCCCGTTATCGGGCCCGAACAGTTCGCATTGCTTTGGCGGTTTTGGTCGCTGGACTGGCGTATTCATCGGCCCTGCACGTGGCGCTCGAGGACGTGCTACGACCCCACCAAAAAGAACGCATTCACGTCTTGTTTGGCTTGGATGTGAGCAATCCAGATGCAGACTACAACATCCGCCACGCCAAGACGGCCATCGGTTCAGGAGGGTTTTCAGGCAAAGGTTGGAGGGATGGCCCCATGACGGGATATGGCTTTGTACCCGAGCAGGAAACAGACTTCATTTTTTGCAAATGGTCCGAGGAATGGGGTTTCGCAGGAGCCGTGTTTTTCCTCGTGCTGTACACCACCTTCTTGCTGCGGATCTTTTACCTCGGGGAGCGTCAGCGTAGCCGATTTACGCGGGTGTATGCTTACAGTTTGGGTGGAATCCTGTTCATGCACTTGCTCATCAATGTGGGGATGGTTCTCGGCCTTGTACCGGTGATTGGCATTCCCTTGCCTTTCATGAGTTACGGGGGGTCCAGCTTCATGGCGTTTTCCATCATGGTGGCCATTTTGCTTCGGCTGGATGCTGAGAGATTCAGCGTTTTGCGTTGAGCCTTATTCTTCGATTTGATTTAACTCAGGCTCAGGCTCAGGCTCAGGCTCAGGCTCAGGCTCAGGCTCAGGATAAGGGTCGGACAAGTCGGCGTTGAGAATGCGGTCCAGCTTTTGGGTTTGGGTCACCTCACCGTTGATGTATTGCTCAATCAAAAGGGAGGCGATGGGGGCAGCCCACTCACCACCAAATCCGGAATTCTCCACATACACGCTCAATGCAATCTGAGGGTTGTCCATGGGGGCAAAAGCAATGAAGACCGAGTGGTCTTTTCGTGGCTCATCTTGCACAGTGCCGGTCTTTCCGCATACAGCCAAGTCGGGAGTTCGTGCCCTTCTTCCGGTCCCACTGGGCTCGTCGACCACCTGACGCATGGCGCGCACAATGGGCTTGAAATGGGACTCATCAACTCCAGTTTCTATCCGAATCCCGAGGCCGGAGGGTTTGCCCTTTCCCCCGAGGTTGGACACAAAGTGAGGCAAGCGATACCATCCATGGTTGGCCAAGGTGGCAGCGAGATTGGCCATTTGAAGGGGGGTGGTCAGTAGTTCACCTTCACCAATGGAAATGGAGTAGATCGTTCCAAAATCCCAACGCAGTTTGCCATAAATGTTGTCATAGGTCTGGCTTCCGGGAATGTTGCCCTTGGATGTCCCGGGCAAGCGGCCGCCAAGGTTGGTTCCAAACCCAAATTTCATGGCACGATCTCGCCAATGGTCCAAGCCGTTTGCGGCACGCTGAAACCGGGACTGCCCATCGCCGGCCGTGACAACGCGTTGCATGACCCGATAGAAATAAGGGTTGCAACTGTGCACCACAGCATCGCGCAAGTTGTCGCGGGTGTGGGGTCCGTGGCAGCCGATGAGGTTGCGGTCACAATCGAACTGTGACCCCGGGTAAATCCGGCCTTCATCCAAGGCAATCAGTCCCTGCACCATCTTCCAAATAGAGCCGGGGCGATACGTGGCCTTGATGGCGCGGTTGAACAAGGGCTTGTTGGGGTCAGAGGCCAGCTTTCCATAGTAGCTGCCCCGCTGAGGGCCCACCAATTGACTTGGGCTAAAATCTGGTGCAGACACCATCGCCAGAACTTCTCCAGTGGCGGGTTCAATGGCCACAACGCTGCCTTTCTTGCCCAACATGAGCTTTTCGGCCCATTGCTGAAGCTCCAAATCCAAGGTCAATTGAATGCTTTGTCCCGCTTCGGCTGGGCGGTCACCATCCCTGGTTGAAGCTGTGTTTCTGACCCGGTTGCGCGCATCTACCACCACCGATTCCCGGCCTTTGACCCCCCGAAGCTCCAACTCATAAACCCGTTCCAATCCGCTTCGGCCAATGCGGTCACCCATCCGGTAAAAGGGGTCCGATGCCAAGTTTTCGGCAGAAGTTTCAGCGTACTCACCAATGAGGTGTCCCGCGGTGTCGTGGAGGTGATTCCTGACTGGTCGCGTGCGAAAGGAAAAGCCTGGAAAGCGATGGAGCTCCGACGCCATTCTCGCATGGTCTTCGGTGTCCACGCCCTTTCGGACGCTTGATGCTTTGTAGGAACTGTATCGCTTTGCTTTGGAGATGGCCTTTTCAAAAGCGTCCATGGACATCCCTGCCCACTCTGCGGCAGCGGCCTTCCACTCTTCTGTTTGCTCGGGCAGCCGTCGGGGAAGAACAACCAGGTCGTGTGTGGCGCGGGAGCCCACCATGAGTTCGCCATGGCGGTCAAATATCAAGCCGCGGCTCGGGGGAATGGAGTACCGGTCACTGGTCAATGAATCGGCCTTGTCACTCCACTCAGACTGAAACAGTTGCAGACCGGCGAGCCGAATCACAAAAGCCAACACGAAAAACAAGACCAGGAGCGTGACCGTTCTGAACCGAGTGTCCATCAGAGGCTTGAATTTTTGCGCCCGGGAGGGATGACCAAAAGGTGCATCAACAGGCAGCAGAAGGTGGTCCAAACGGCACTCGTGAGTGCCGGCCAAATGGCGGCTCCGAGGAGATGGGCATGCCAAGTGTCGACCAGGACCAGGGCCAAATGATAGAGCAGGGCGGCAGAGAGGGTAACCCCGATGACCCATCGCGTGCCCAAGTCTCGAACGGTGGGCTTGTTGGTGACCTCGTAGCCGTCGCGCGGAGAAAAAAGACTGTGTATGGTGGGGAGGGCGCCACCGAGAACCGTTCCAGCGACCATGTGATGGCCATAGGAACCCAAGGCAATGTCGAGTCCGAGCCCCATGCCGAATCCAGCCAACAATTTGGTGAACGGTCCCAGTTGTGGGGGCAGCATGAGCAGGGCCCACAGGGCCCATTGGGGCCTGGACCACTCACCAAATGGGGCCACTTCCCCCAGGAAAAGTGCTTGGAGCGCAACGAGCAGAACCAGCCTCAATCCATTCATGGCGCAGGCAAGGGTTGGGCGAGCACGGTGCGCTCAGAGTCAGAAATGTTGCGAATGAACTCAATGTGCCTCACCGAAGTCAGGTCCAACAAGGGCGCCACGTAAACGGTTTTAAACTCGGACCCGGAAGCTGGCCCCTCTTCAATGACGGTGCCCACAGAAATGCCCTCTGGAAATTTCAGGTCGTACCCCGATGTGAAGACCGTATCTCCAGCTTGAAATTGGGCATACCGGGGGACGTCATTCAAGCTGAATCGATTCGGGTCTCTTCCATCCCAAGTCAGGGGAGCAACCGCACCATTTTGGCCCAATCGACAGCTCCACGTGCCAGCGGTGTTGAGCAGCGGAAGGATGCGGACGTGCTCCTGTCCCAAATCCACCACGGAGCCAAAAGCGGAGCCGAAGGCCAGGACACCGGATTGAATTCGGATGTCACCGTTGGCGCCTGGGGTTCCCAAAGCCATGGACCGAGGTTGCCCATCAGGCGCTTTCACCAGCCAGCCTTTTTTGACCTTCCAACCCAGATCAGGGTCCGTTTGCCATTCAGAGGATGTGCGCATGGAAAGCAGCTGCTCACGCAGCTCAGCGTTTTGAGCGGCCAAATCCGAATTCTGCTCCGCGAGCCGCAGGTAGTTGGCCCATTGTTGTTGTTGGTCTTCCACCAGCGCGGCCACTCCGCCTGTGGCGCGAAACCAGCTCGACCTTGCGCTACCGTCGTTTTGGACCAGCACCATCAACGACAACACCAGTAAACCGGCGAAGGCGAGGAAAAAAGCGTTGCGTTGGAGGAGGAGCCAAAGGTTGCGCATCGGCAGGCCGGGCTCACTCTCGCATGAGGAAGGAGAAGTTCTCGACGTTCTTCAGCGCAATGGCTGTACCACGTGCCACCGCTCTAAGCGGCTCTTCTGCTACGTGAACAGGCAGGCGCGTTTTGGAGCTGATTCGCTTGTCCAAACCGCGGAGCAAAGCGCCACCTCCTGCGAGATAGATGCCCGTCTTGTAGATGTCAGCGGAGAGTTCGGGAGGGGTGTTTTCCAAACAGCTCAAAATGGCCTCTTCTATCTTGGAAATCGACTTGTCCAAGGCCATGGCAATCTCCGCGTAGCTCACCAAGATTT
>CALKHD010000098.1 GCA_938092195.1 uncultured Flavobacteriales bacterium
GCCCGACACTAAGCACTATTGGAACAAGGACCTCTACACACACATCAAATGGGGACGGGTATCTGACCCTGAAGCCGACGAAGACGGGTGGATGGATGGACGCAAGCACGACATGATGCGCAAGGACAGCCTGTTGATTGGCAAATCAGTGTTGTCTTTGGATTCGATTTCTGCGGTCACCATGGCGCAGAAGCCTGAATTTGGAATGCTGGACAAAGACCTTGGGGTGGCCGCACATTTCAGGCTCTCTGGAAACGGCCCAGACACAAATTTCACAGCACTGTACATTGTTCGAGACAGCTTGCTGATCCCCGACATGGTGACCCTGCAAGACCGAGGAGTCAAAATTCGGATCGATGGATTCAGACCTGCTGAAGCGACTTTCGAAGCTGTGGTGTGGGAAAACCTGTCCATCCGAAGGGATTTCATCGTGATGCAAGCGACCATCTTCCCCCAAATCAATCTGCTTTGGCTGGGCTGTCTCATCATGACAGCCGGTGCCTTGATGTCGGTGAGACAAACCCGCAGGACACGACGGAAAACCAAACCCTCCCAAGCCGCATGATTCAGTGCGCCCATGTGATTGGAATGGGGCGACTCGGGCGACACCTCGCCCAACGCCTTGAACACATTGGGGTTCAGGTCCACCGCTGGAACCGCACCCCTGGTTCCGACGCACAAGACTTGGCCCATTGGGCCCCTATTGGGAATCCAGAAGCGGTGTTCTTGGCCGTATCCGATGGCGCCATATCCACTGTCGCCTCTCAAATCAGGCCCGATTTAAGCCCGAAGACACTGCTGATTCACCATGCAGGATCTGTGCAAAGAGAGGCCCTGGATTGGCCCCAATCCTGCACTGGAGTCCTGTGGGCCCCCATGACCTTTCAGCCCGACGCTGCTCCAGATTGGGAGCACATGCCACTGGCCGTTGACACCGATCATGAAGGCCTCAGGAATTGGGCTGCTCGTTTGGCCCCACAATGCTTCCCTGTAACAGAAACCCAGCGCAAGCATCTGCATTTGGGCGCGGTTCTTTTGGGCAACCTCACAGCGGCGTGGATGGGAACCGTAGAAAACCACCTTTCTCGGCTGAACCTCGACGCAAAGGTCCTGAAGCCTCTCGTTCAAGCGAGTGTCGACAAAGCACTGGCAGGCAACGCATTGAAAACCGTAACGGGACCAGCCGCCCGAAACGACAGAGACACCCTGAACTCACAATCAGAGCTGCTCAAGTCGACGGAGACCGAACCGCAATTGGCCCTTTTGCACCACCATTTGACCAACCTCATTCTTTCCGAACATGGACACCAACTCCTCCCCCCATTTCAAACAAAGACTGGCCAAGATTGAAGCCTTTGTCTTTGACAATGACGGTGTATTTACAAACGGCACCGTTTACCTCATGCCTGGCGGAGAGCAGGTTCGAACCGCGAGCACAAGAGACGGATATGCCGTTCAGCACGCCGCCAAAAACGGGATCAAAATGGCCATGATCACCGGCGGCAGAAGCGACGAAGTCATCCGTCGAATGAATGGGCTGGGCGTGACCGAAGTGATCACAGGTGCAGCCATCAAATTGGGCGAATTGGAATCCTTGGCTGAAAAATGGAACATCTCCTTGGACCAAATCTGCTACATGGGCGACGACATTCCTGACATTCCGGTCCTTCAAGCTTCCGGCCTTGCGTGCTGCCCAAACGATGCAGTCCCTGAAGTTCGGGCCGTTTGCGATTACATCAGCCCCATCGCTGGAGGCCATGGTTGCGTCAGGGACATTTTGGAGCAAGCCATGAAAGTGAAAGGTCTGTGGATGAATGAGCTCGCACACGCGTGGTGAACGCGTAAGTTTGCCGCCCAATGGATCGCAACACCGTTACTGGATTCGTGCTGATTTTCGCGATGGTCATCGTGTATCAGCTGTATTTCGTGCCTGCTCCGGAGCCCCAAGCAGCAGCGCCAACCGAAATTTCTGATTCTCCTCAAGAGGTCGAGAGCATTGCAGAATTCGCCCAATCGGACAATTCCGCCTTGGACAGCACCTATGTGTCCAAAACCGCCTTTCTGGAATCTGACCTGCTCAAGGTCGAGTTGACCACAGATGGAGGCATTCCCCTCTCCGCTGAACTTTTAGACGGCTACCTGGACTATTGGAACAAGCAACCCATTCGCCTCTGGAACCCCAACAGTTCAGACATGAACTGGATTGCCCGTGGCGAAGGATCGTACAACCAAAATTTCGACCTTATCTCGGCCACCAGTGATGAAGTGGTGATGAAGAACCGAGGCTCGGGTCCACTCCGCACCTTGACATACACCATTGATGGATACCTCCTCGATGTGAGCGCTGAATTCGAAGATGCACGAGGAGAAGTGGGGTTCCAATGGCAGGCGGACGGCGCGCACAACGAGAAAGGCATCGACGTCGAACGTCAAAAGAGCAGCATCTACTACCGCGAACAGGGCCGGGGACGAGACTACCTCACAGAAGGCACTGACAAATCACAAAACATTGAAGACCCGGTTGAATGGGTGGCTTTTAAACAGAATTACTTCTCGGCAATTGTGGGCACAGACTTGGGGTTCACCTCGGGTCTGCTTCGCAGTTTGCCTCCCACAGAATCGTCGGACACTTCCATGACCATGCGCTATGGCATGGATGTGAAGCTACCGACCGCCGACGTGGACGGCCGTGAAATCGCCGAATTGAGGTTCTATTTTGGCCCCAATGACGCCAACCAACTAAAGACCACTGGTTGGGGAGAAATTGGTCGGGTGATCGATTTCGGTTGGTGGATTTTTGGATGGATCAACCGCAACTTGATCTTCCCGTTTTATGCCTTCTTGACGCAGTTCATTGGATCAGCCGGTCTGATTGTGCTGATCATGACACTGTGCATCAAAACCCTCCTCGCTCCCATCACCTGGAAAAACTATGTGAGCTCGGCCAAAATGCGGGTCCTGAAACCCGACATGGAGGAGCTCAATGCAAAGTTCCCCGACAAGGACGATGCTGTACAGCGGCAACAGGCCACCATGAAACTGTACCGAGACAGTGGGGTCAACCCCTTGGCCGGTTGCATACCTCAGCTGATTCAGATGCCGCTCCTTTACGCCATGTTCAGGTTCTTCCCTGCGAACATTGAGCTCAGAGGCAAGTCCTTCCTTTGGGC
>CALKHD010000099.1 GCA_938092195.1 uncultured Flavobacteriales bacterium
GTTGAATATCCAAGGGTTTCCAATGCTCCCTCGGCCAATCATGATGCCGTCTACGCCGTATTCATTGCGATAGGCCAAGGCCTTCTCGGGCGAGTCAATGTCTCCATTGCCAAACACGGGAATGGTCATTCGGGGATTCTCACGAACGGCGCGGATCAGGTCCCAATCGGCTTGGCCCTTGTACATCTGAGCCCGGGTGCGACCATGGATGGAAATGGCTTGAATGCCCGCGTCTTGCAAACGCTCGGCGACTTCGACGATGTATTTGGTGCTGTCGTCCCACCCCAGCCGTGTCTTCACCGTCACAGGAAGGTCCACCGCCTCCACAATCTCCTTGGTCATGGAGACCATCTTCGGGATGTCTTGAAGGATTCCGGCCCCAGCGCCTTTGCAGGCGACCTTCTTAACGGGGCATCCGTAATTGATGTCGAGAACGTCCGGTCCAGACGCTTCCGAAATTTCTGCAGCCCGGCGCATGGACTCGATTTCCGAACCAAAGATTTGAATGCCGACGGGGCGCTCTTTCTCGTAGATGTCCAGTTTTTGGCGGCTCTTCGCGGCATCGCGAATGAGGCCTTCAGAGCTGATGAACTCGGTGTACATCATGTCTGCACCGTGCTCTTTGCACAAGGCACGAAACGGGGGATCGCTCACATCCTCCATGGGGGCGAGCAGCAGCGGGAAGTCTCCGAGTTCAACCGGACCAATGCGGACCATGTTGCAAAATTAAGCCGCGTTGGGCGCCATTCGGCGAACCAAATACGTGACCATGGATGCACTGAAGGTGCCACCCACACCAAGGACCACAAGAACCACCCCCATGACATCGCCCCAGCGCAGTGAAACCGGGTAGGCGGGAACCATGGCTCCTTCTATGCGGACCCAACCAAATTTGGCTTGAAGACCCACCAATGACAGGCCAATGACAACGCCAATGGTCGCTCCAAGGGCATTGATGAGGATGCCTTGCCAACTGAACACTTTGCGAATTTCTCGTGGGGTCATGCCCATGGCCGACAGCGTGGCGATGTCCCTTTTTTTGTCGAGCAAGAGCATGGTCAATGCAGCCAAAATGTTGAACGCGGCCACCACCAAAATGAAGCTCAGGATGGCGAATGTGGCCCATTTTTCTGCCCGGCTGGTGGAGTGGATCAGCGCGTTCTTTTCCCGGCGTGTTCTTGTAGTGAGCCCCTCTGGAAGCGACGCTTCCAAGTCGCTTCTTAGGTCTTCTAAATCCCAATCGGGGGTGGGAACCAATTCAATTCGGGAGACTTGACCGCTCCGCTGTAAGACGCTTTGGGCAAAATCCAAGGGCGAGACGATGTACCTGGAGTCGATGTCTGCATTGACCGAAAACGTGCCACACACAGGCAGCCTCTCTGTGACCAGCATTCTTTCCACGCCGCTCCCAAAGAGCGATATGCCCCTGGCGCTGCTGAGGCTCCGTCCCCTCTTGGGTGCGCTCACTGTCAAATGCAATGGGGACTCTGGATTCAGCGGCAGTCTCAATTGACTGGCTACGCCCAGGCCTACGTATCCGCATGGACCTCCTGTGGTGTCTGCCCGAAGCACATCGCCCCTGCGAAGCCGGTTCTGTAGCCCGGTTTGTCGGGCATGACTTGGACTGAAACCCAGCAAAGTGCAAACCACGGGCTCTCCCTGCTGGCGCACCACAACATCTTGCTCCAACACTCCCCCTGCCCAGTCCACACCGGGGTGGGTCCTGAGACTGTCCACCCATGCGGCATCCATGATCCTGCCCTCTGAAGGCAACACCGCCAGCTCTGTGTCCAAGCTTGAGAACAAGTCTTCCACCAGCTCCTCAATCCCATTGAATGCGCTGAGGATGGCAATCATGGCGGCGCAGACAGCGGCCACAACAACCACTGAAATGCCAGAGACCAGATGAATCAGGCGCTGGGATTTTCGGGACCAGAGGTACCGGCGTGCGATGCGAAAAGGAACATTCACGGCAGGAAATTAGCCGCCTTTGAGCAAGCCGTCGATCTCATCGTATCGGTCCAAGCTGTCGTCGAGAAAAAAACGGAGCTCTGGCATCTTGCGAAGGTGCTTGCCCACCTTTCCCGCCAAGTCTTTGCGCACATGGAACGCTTCGGATTGGACCAATGCCAGTCCTTCCTGTGGGGTGCCCACCGAGGCCACGGGCATGAAGCTCAAATAAATGCGCGCAAGGGACAAGTCCGGAGTTAACCTCACTGTGGTGACCGTGATGAAATGCCCTCCAAAACGGATAGAGGATTCCCGCTGCAGGTATGAACCGAGTTCACGTTGAAGCAATGCGCCAATGCGCTCTTGTCGAATGCCAGCCATGTTAGGGGTCGATGCGGATTTTATGCCGGGAGCCATCTGGCATCACGGCGATGAGGATTCCACCGGTGAGCGGAACGGCGATGGGCCGGTGACTTTCAAACGCAGTCAAGAGCCGACCGGTCAAGTCGTATAGGTGAATGCTTCCAAGAAGCGCGGGTCCTGACCAAGTCAGTTGGCCGGAGCGGACGTGCCATTGGCCACCCGATGGCGTCAAGTCGGTCAGGCCAGTGACCTTCATGCTGTCCAAGCATCCGGGATGCGCAGGCAACCAAGTGGTGTCCAATTCAAAGTCGTGTCGAAGCTGTCCATCCTCCACCAAACAGGCCGCATGGGGATCCCAATCGGCGATGCACAAATAGGCGGCAGGCCCCATTGGACCATTTTCTGAACCCAGTCCTTCAATCCAATGCTCCACAAAATTTTCGTTGTCGGGCAGCAATTGAATGGTCAATCGCCGGCTCACGGTTCCATCGGTCCATGTGAAGGGTTGGACATCGAGACATGTGATGGTGTTCCACACGCAATTCGGAGCGGCCATGCTGTCGCCGGGTTCCATGCCAAAATCAAACCACAGTGTGCCCGGGTCCAGTTCCAAATCCCAGCGCATCCAGACTTCTCCAGTTTCGGGATTTTCATGGAACCAACCGGCAAAACCAGGCGTGGGACTGCCCTCGTGTTGGATGTTGAGGAGGTGCCACAATGAACCATCTCCAAGGACGGTGTCACTTTCTATGGAGTATGAGACGGGCGTGGGCAGCCACCCCCCTTCCACGCCACACCAGGTTCGTCCCTGCTGGAGCATGGGGGCAAACGTTTCTTGGGCCTTCGTGGTCAAGCCAAGGGCCACCATGGCCATGAGAATCACAGGAGAACGCATGCTCAGTAAAGGAAGTGATTGTGCGGAAACCGCTGAACGTGAAGCTCACGGACTTCGGCATACAAGACTTCGCGAAGGCTGTCCATGCCTTCTTTGGTCTTGGCAGACAAGAAGAGCACGGGCCCGTCGTGCTGGGCAAACTGGTGTCGCAAGCCTTCGATGAGGTGCTCCCGATCCACCTCGCCAGAGGGGTCCTCGAGTGGGTCAATCTTGTTGAAGATGAGCATGGTGCGCTGTGCGCCCGCACCAATTTCGGCCAGGGTCTCCTCGACCACCTTCAAATGGTCTTCGAACTGGGGGTGAGACACGTCGATGATGTGCACGAGGAGATCGCTTTCGCGGGTTTCATCCAAGGTGCTTTTGAAGCTTTCCACCAATTGGTGGGGCAGCTTGCGGATGAAGCCCACTGTATCGCTCAGCAGAAAGGGCAGGTTGTGCACGACCACTTTGCGAACGGTGGTGTCAAGGGTGGCAAACAGCTTGTTTTCCGCGAACACCTCAGACTTGGACAGCCGGTTCATCAGGGTGGACTTGCCGGCATTGGTGTAGCCCACCAAAGCCACCCTTACCAGGGCGCCGCGGTTGCCTCGCTGCGTGGCCATTTGTCGGTCGATGGCCGCGAGGTCCTTTTTGAGTGCACTGATTCTGTCGCGAATGATCCTTCGGTCGGTCTCGATTTCTTTTTCTCCTGGACCCTTCATACCGATGCCACCTTTCTGCTTTTGAAGGTGGGTCCACATGTTGGTCAGCCGTGGCAAGAGGTATTGGTATTGGGCCAATTCTACTTGCGTTTTGGCATGCGCAGTTCGGGCGCGCTGGGCGAAGATGTCGAGGATCAAGTTGGCGCGGTCCAGGACCTTGGTTTCGGGCAAGGCCTCGCCGAGGTTTCGCAATTGAGAAGGACTCAACTCGTCATCGAATATGAGCAGGTCGATGTCGTTTTCTTCGATGTACTCTGCGATTTCTTGGAATTTGCCCTTGCCGACAAAGGTTCGGACGTCGGGGTGGTCCAAGCTCTGCGTGAAGGTTTGAATGGTCTCAGCATTGGCGGTGCGCGCCAAAAACTCCAATTCATCGAGGTACTCTGCAAGCAACGCGCGAGGCTGGTCACGGGTGGCCAGGCCCACCAAGATGGCCCGCTCGGGTTTGCCATCTTTTCTGGCTAGCGGTTTTTCCAGCATTTACTCGCGGAACCGTTCAATGTATTGTGCCACAGCCCGAATTTCAGACCGGTTGAGGGTGCCCTTTTGTCCGGGCATGGTGCCTTTGCCGTAGGTGACCAAGGCCACCCTTTCGGCCAGCGACAAATTGGATTGGCTCAAGTCAGGTGACTTGGAAGCCATGAGCTTTCCATCGTCCCCATGACAAAGTGAGCATTTTCGGATGTACAGTGCCCTGGCTTCTGCCTCTGTTAATTCTTGTGCCGTCTCTTTCGCGGGTGCTTCATCGGGGTTTCCGCAGCCCACTCCGAGCCCGGCTACCGCCATCAAAAGCATCAGTAATGGACCGTGCTTCACCACCAACCGTAGGCTTCAAACCCTTCGCGGAAGGGCCAAGGAATGCTGGAGAGGATGAGCAGGAGTGCCACGGTGAACCAGATGGCCTGCCGGCGGAATTTGCTCTTGTCGTCCGCAGCACGCTTGGCCAGGCTGTGTCCAAGTGTTCCCAGAACCACGGCCAAAAGCATGGTGACCATGTGTTCCAAGGAGAAAAAACGCTGAACCGCATTGGCCATGGTGTTGGGATCTCCGAGCTTCCCGGCCCAGCCTTTGCCGAAATAGAGGAAAAAGCCCAAGACCAATTGAAGGTGCAATGAGATCATGGTGAACAGCCCGCGTTTGCGGTCGCCGTCTCCAAAGGAGCGTCCGGAGGACATGCCCGTGAACGCCTTGACAATCGAAAGTATAAGGAGCACCAAGACGACCCAGCGGAGTGTCCCGTGCAGATGTTGGATACCAGTCAGCATGGGGCGAAGATACGGGGGTAACTTGCGCCCATGCAGATGGAACTCCACGGAAAGCACGCTTTGGTGTGCGGGGCTTCACAGGGCATTGGTTTCGCCGCGGCACGCGAGCTGGCCAGCCTTGGGGCCAAGTGCACCTTGTTGGCCCGCAATGAGGCCCGATTGAAAGCCGCCGTAGACGCGTTGCCAGGGGAAGGCCATTCTTTTTTGGTGGCGGACTTCACCGACCCAATGAGCGTCAGTGAGGCGGCCGAAAAAGCTGCGGCAATGCAGCCCGTGGATGTGCTCATCAACAACACAGGAGGACCTCCAGGGGGACCAGCCCATGCGGCGGACCCTCAGGATTACCTCTCGGCTTTCAATCAACACTTGATTTGCAATCAAAGGCTGGTTCAGGCGGTTTTGCCCAGCATGAGGTCCACCGGAGGAGGCCGCATTGTCAATGTGATTTCGACCTCAGTCAAACAGCCGTTGGACGGACTGGGGGTGTCCAATACAGTCCGCGGTGCTGTGGCGAATTGGGCCAAGACATTGGCCAATGAGTTGGGTCCCGATGGCATCACCGTGAACAACGTGCTGCCAGGGGCCACCCGGACCGCTCGGCTCGATCAAATTGCCGAAGCCAAAGCGGCAAAGACGGGCTCCACGCCGGAGCAAGTGTTGTCCAACATGGCGAATGCCGTTCCCCTGAAGCGCTTGGGAGAAGCCCATGAAATTGGGGCCGCCATTGCTTTTTTGTGCAGTCCGGCTGCGGCTTACATCAGTGGAGTCAACCTTCCTGTAGACGGCGGGCGCACCCGTTCTCTCTGAAGTTCAGGTCATTGGGCTTGGCAACCAAGCGAGGCTGAAAACATTCATGCCGCGTTAGATGCAATCGAGACCGCTTGATTGTATTTTTACACCGCACGTCAATCGATACGTCATTTTACCATGGAGCACCCACGCGTCCAGGCGTTTATGGCCGAGGCCCAACGCCGGAATCCCAACGAGCCTGAATTCTTACAGGCTGTTGAAGAGGTCGCAGAGACCGTCATTCCCTTTATTGAATCCAATCCCCATTACGATGGCCATGCGCTTTTAGAGCGCATGATTGAGCCTGAGCGGGTCATTCAGTTCCGCGTCCCGTGGACCGATGATCAAGGCAAAATCGAGGTCAATCGGGGGTACCGGGTCGAATTCAATTCGGCCATCGGACCCTACAAAGGTGGCCTGAGGTTTCACCCCAGTGTGAACCTGAGCATCCTCAAATTCTTGGGGTTTGAGCAGGTGTTCAAGAACTCTCTGACCACCTTGCCCATGGGCGGAGGTAAAGGAGGTTCTGACTTCAACCCCAAGGGAAGGTCAGACGCAGAAGTGATGCGTTTTTGTCAAAGCTTCATGACCGAGTTGTCGCGCCACATTGGCCCGAACACGGATGTGCCAGCAGGAGACATTGGCGTTGGAGGACGAGAGATCGGCTACATGTTCGGTCAATACAAGCGCCTGCGCAACGAGTTCACCGGGGTGCTGACCGGAAAGAAGCCCGCATGGGGAGGCTCTCTCATTCGTCCCGAAGCCACCGGTTACGGCGCCACCTATTTCATGGCAGAAATGCTGGCGATGAAAGACCAAAGCATCGACGGAAAAACGGTCGTGATCAGCGGTTCTGGAAACGTTGCATTGCACGCTGCCGAGAAGTGCCTTCGCCTGGGAGGAAAGGTGATTGCATTGAGCGACAGCAAGGGCAGCATCCATGACCCAGCTGGGTTGACAGAAGAGAAACTCGCTTGGCTGAAAGACTTGAAGGAAGTGCGCC
This sequence comes from uncultured Flavobacteriales bacterium, assembly GCA_938092195.1. Classification (GTDB taxonomy): domain Bacteria; phylum Bacteroidota; class Bacteroidia; order Flavobacteriales_D; family Sanyastnellaceae; genus UBA8752. Next base: position 6,967 of record CALKHD010000099.1, read on the forward strand.
GAGGTCGAATCAAGGAATATGCAGACGCCCACAATGGTGTTGAGTTCCGCGAGGGCCAGGACCCTTGGGATTTGGCCTGTGACTTGGCCTTCCCCTGTGCGACCCAAACCGAATTGGACGGCTCAGAAGCGCAGGCTTTGATTGCCAA
>CALKHD010000100.1 GCA_938092195.1 uncultured Flavobacteriales bacterium
TTCTTGCCGAATCACACCCCTCGGGTGTCGATCAAACGAATGAATTCTTTGCGCGTTTTGGGATCATTTAGAAATGACCCTGTAAAAGCACTGGTGGTGGTCAGGCTGTGCTGCTTCTCCACACCGCGCATTTGCATGCACAAGTGGCGCGCCTCAATCACCACAGCCACTCCCTTGGGATGGAGGGTGTCTTGGATGCAATCGCGGATCTGTTTCGTCAGCCTTTCTTGGACCTGAAGCCGGCGGGCAAACACATCCACCACCCGGGGTATTTTGCTCAATCCCGTGATTTTCCCTTGTGGCAAATACGCAACATGGGCTTTGCCCAAAAAAGGAAGCATGTGATGCTCGCACAGGGAAAACACCTCAATGTCCCGGATGAGCACCATTTCCTCGCAATCCTCTTCAAAGAGGGCACTCCGAAGAATCTGTGCAGGGTCCACACCTTCTCCCTGGGTCAAAAACGCCAAGGCCTTGGCTGCCCGCTCAGGCGTTTTTAACAACCCCTCACGGTCGACGTCCTCTCCCAGCGTACCCAAAATGGCGCGGTAGTGCTCCGCCATGTTGGCCACGGCTTCCTCATCGTAGTGGTCCTCTCTTTTGTACAACGGCATGGGCCGCAAGTTAGCACCCTCAGAGGGCCTTACTCGCCCCCGTAGTAATCCGCGTAGTTGTTCTCTGTCTCGTAGAGCCGCAAGTGATGCAAATGACATCCCGTATCCGCAATGGGGGCCTCCAACTGCTCCCAAATGGCAATGATCAAATTCTCCGTGGAGGTCAACACGCCCTTCATCCATGGCACGTCCATGTTGAGGTTTCGGTGGTCGAGGGGGTCTTCGACGTGAACCTTGATCAAATCACGCAAGTCCTTCAAGTCCATGCAATAGCCTGTCTCGGAAGCGGGCTGACCTTTGATGGTGACATGCAATTCGTAGTTGTGGCCGTGCCAGTTGGGGTTGGCGCATTTTCCAAAGACCTCGAGGTTTTTGGCGTGGGACCAATCGTCGTTCCAAAGCTTGTGGGCAGCATTGAATCGAGCACGGCGGGTGACATAGACGTTTTTCATGGGGCGGGTTGCGAAAGTACCTTCGCCACATGATTACCATCACAGGGGCCGCTGGGTTCATTGGAAGTGCATTGGCGGCTCGCCTGAATGCAGAAGGATTCAATGACCTGGTGCTTGTTGACGACTTCGATTCCAGGCCAGACAAGGGCCGCAACCATGCCAACCGGACCACTGTGGAGCGTGTGGACCGCGCCCATTTTCCAGCGTGGCTGAAGGCCAACGAGAATCAAGTCCAGTTCGTTTTTCACCTCGGAGCGCGAACCGACACCACCGAACAAGACCGAGAACTGTTCGACCGGCTCAATTTGAACTACAGCAAAGAAATCTGGACACTCTGCCATCAGTTTGGGCTGCCCCTGGTTTACGCCTCGAGCGCAGCCACCTATGGCGGGGGTGAGCACGGATACAGCGATGCGCACAAAACGGTCGGTCAACTGCGCCCACTCAATCCATATGGAGACAGCAAGCAAGCCTTCGACATGTGGGCTTTGGCCGAAGCCGAAGCGGGAAGGGCACCCTATTTCTGGGCAGGACTCAAATTCTTCAATGTTTACGGCCCGGGAGAATACCACAAGGGGCGCATGGCCTCTGTTGTGATGCACGCCTTCCGTCAAATTGGAGAGACCCAAGCCATGAAGTTGTTCCGCAGCCACAGGGATGATTATGCTGACGGAGAGCAACTGCGAGACTTCGTGTATGTCCGAGATGTCGTGGATGTGTGCCAATGGCTGATGCACCACCGCAAAGACAGCGGCATTTACAACCTGGGTTCGGGACAAGCCCGGAGCTTTCTGGACCTCACCAAGGCCACTTTTGCCGCCATGAATGTCCCTGAAAACATCGGCTTCATCGACACTCCCGCCGACATCAGGGACACGTATCAGTATTTCACCGAGGCCGACTTGAGCAAACTTCGCTCCATCGGCTACGACCGCGAAATGACTTCACTGGAAGCCGGGGTCACTGAATACGTTCGAGATTTTCTGCTGGCGGATCGAACCCTCTAAAACTCAACGGCGACGCTCTGCGTCGGTGGCCATCTCGACCAATTCCGACCTCACCGCTTCCAAGCGCTGGCGCAATTCGTCCATTTGCCTCTGCTCTTTGATGGCCTGCTTGAGCGACCGCTTGGCCCCATCGATGGTATAGCCTTTTCTTTTGAGCAAATCGTGCAGGACACCAATGACTTCTATGTCTTTGGCTGTGTAGGCCCGCTTTCCACTCCCCTGCTTTTTGGGGTCCAACGCAGAGAACTCTTTTTCCCAATAGCGAAGCAAGGACGCGTTGACGTCGAACTGCTCAGCAACTTCGGAAATGGTCCAGTAACGTTTGGTGGCCATGGCCTTGCAAGATGCGCAAGGCAAATGGGTAGGCCAAATCCAAGGTCAGTCGAAGCTCTGATTTGCGTTCGATGAAGCCTCCAAAAGCTGCTCATATTGCTCTGGAGACAGGTCGTTGAAGTAGTAATGTGCAGGGTTCACACGCTTCCCTTCCTTGAAGACTTCGTAGTGCAAGTGGGGGGCAACAGATGTACCTGTGGACCCCACAAGGCCAATGACTTCGCCCCTTTCCACCTTTTGGCCCTTGCGGACAAGAATCTTCGACATGTGCGCATACAGCGTCTCGTATCCAAAGCCGTGCTGGATTTTGACGTGGTGTCCATAACCATTGTACTTCTTTTTGACTTCCACCACTTTTCCGTCTCCGGTGGCAAAGATTTCAGAGCCTGTTGGCGCCGAAAAATCCATGCCCCAGTGCATCTTTCTCACCTTGTAGATGGGGTGAATCCGATAACCGTAGCCGCTGGCCATGCGTTTTAGGTCGCTGTTTCGGACGGGCTGAATGGCAGGAATGCTCTTCAGCATGGCCTCCTGATTCTCCGCCATTTCGAGCAAACCGCTCAAGCTTTCGCCTTGGGCGACCATGCGGCGCTCCAATTCAGCCATTTCTTCACGAATGAAAATCACCCGCTCACTCTGCTCCAAGCCCCTCAAATCCCGGTAACGATCTGCACCGCCGATTCCAGGATTCCGCAGGTGAGATGGATAAGGATCTGCACCAAAAATATTTCGGTAAATCACCTCATCTCGCTCGGTGATTTCTTCCAAAGCCCCGGACATTTCGACCACTTGACCCTCCATTGTGGTCAACTGAGACTCCAAGAAAGCAATCTGCCTTTTCTGGCTTCGAACCTTTGGGCTCTCGAAATTCCGGTCGAAAATGAGGATGGCCAGAAGCGACACTCCGCCCAGCAATGCCGCACGAGACAGAAACCACCGCACGTAGTCTCGCGTGGTGTAGGGGACGACCTCAGTGCGCAGCTGCGCATCATTGAACCGGATGTGGTGTTTCCGCATCTCCAAAAAATTCAGACGCAAAAATACAGGAAAGTCCCTACTTTCACAACCGCAAAGCCCCGTCAGGCGCGGCTTTCGCTAAGCTTACCACCAACAACGGCGTGTGAAGAACGCCAACACAAGGACCCATGGACGCTGCCAACATTCGCCGCACCTTCCTCGACTTCTTCCGCGAGAAGTCCCACGAAATCGTCCCTTCAGCCCCAATGGTGCTCAAGGATGACCCCACATTGATGTTCACCAATGCGGGCATGAACCCGTTCAAGGACGTGTTTTTGGGAAACCGCCCCCCTAAAGCTCCCCGGGTGGCCGACAGCCAAAAATGCCTCCGTGTGAGTGGCAAGCACAATGACTTGGAAGAAGTCGGCGTGGACACCTACCACCACACGATGTTCGAGATGCTCGGCAACTGGTCTTTCGGTGATTACTTCAAGCAAGAAGCCATTGATTGGGCATGGGAACTCCTCACAGAGCGTTACGGCATTGAAAAAGACCGCTTGTACATCACGGTGTTTGAAGGAGACAAAGCCGATGGCCTTTCCTTGGACCAGGAAGCCATGGACATCTGGCTCAAGCATGTGCCCGAGGAGCGCATTCTTCAGGCCAACAAAAAGGACAACTTCTGGGAAATGGGCGAAACCGGGCCCTGCGGACCGTGCTCCGAAATCCATGTGGACATTCGAAATGAACAGGACCGCAAAACAACACCTGGAGCGGACTTGGTGAACCAAGACCACCCGCAGGTCATTGAGATTTGGAACCTGGTCTTCATGCAATTCATGCGGAAGGCCAATGGCGACCTCGAGCCACTCCCTGCGCAGCACATAGACACGGGAATGGGCTTTGAGCGCCTCGCCGCTGTGCTGCAAGGCAAACAGTCCAATTACGACACCGACGTCTTCCAACCCCTGATTGCCCAACTCTCCAAGACTTCTGGGCGCCCATATACAGGCGGGGATGACAAGGTCAATGTGGCCTTGAGGGTGTGTGCTGACCACGTTCGTGCCGTCGCATTTTCCATCGCCGATGGCCAGCTTCCATCCAACGCTGGGGCAGGCTACGTGATCCGTCGCATCCTGCGTCGCGCCGTTCGATACGGATACAGTTTTCTGGAATTGGACCGTCCTTTCCTGTTTGAATTGGTGGCCGTTTTGTCCCAGCAAATGGGCGACTTCTTCCCAGAACTGAAGCAACAAGAGGGGCTCATCGCCAAGGTGATCAAAGAAGAGGAAGAAAGCTTCCTTCGCACGCTCGACAATGGCATTAAACTCCTCGACGAGCGCACCCAAGGCGTGGACCGTTTGGGAGGCGAAGCTGCGTTTGAGCTCTACGACACCTTCGGATTTCCCATCGACCTCACCATGTTGATTTGCGATGAAAAAGGCGTCGCTGTTGACATTCCCGGATTCGAGGCAGCCCTTGCCCGTCAGCGGAATGAATCGCGTGCCGCCGGCAAAATGGAGGCTGGCGACTGGGTGGTGCTCGAGGACGACAAAATCGAGGAGTTTGTGGGCTACGAGCGAACCGAAGCCGAGGTGCGCATCACGCGTTGGAGAGAGGTCAAAATCAAAGACAAGACCCGCTATCAATTGGTGTTTCACTTGACCCCATTCTACCCTGAAGGCGGCGGACAAGTGGGCGACAATGGTCATTTGGAAGGACCCGATGGAGAAACCGTCCCCATCCTCACCACCAAGAAGGAAAACGAACTGATCCTGCACATTTCAGATCAATTGCCTTCGAACCCCAATGCCAAATTCCGCGCTGTGGTCAATTCGGAAGACCGCCGTGACACCACGCTGAATCACTCGGCCACGCACCTCTTACACGAGGCCCTCCGGTCCGTTCTGGGCACCCACGTGGAGCAAAAAGGGTCATTGGTCAAAAACTCGGCCCTGCGCTTCGACTTCAGCCATTTCCAAAAGGTCTCCCCCGAAGAATTGCAAGAAGTTGAGGACAAGGTGAATGCCGCAGTCCGCGAAAACAGAGTGCTGGATGAGCGCCGCAACATCCCCTTGGAGGAAGCCAAATCTGCTGGTGCCATGATGCTCTTTGGAGAGAAGTATGGAGACACGGTTCGGATGATTGGATTTGGTTCCAGCGTGGAATTGTGCGGCGGCACCCATGTCGGGGCCACGGGCGAAATTGGCCTGTTTAGGATCACCTCCGAAGGGGCTGTTGCCGCGGGCATCCGCCGGATTGAAGCCGAGACTGGTGAACAAGCCGTCGCTGGCACTGT
>CALKHD010000101.1 GCA_938092195.1 uncultured Flavobacteriales bacterium
GTCGGCCAAGATGGTGGCTTCACTCTCGCGGGTGATGTCGATGATTTGGGTGCCGTTTCCTTTTCCGGAGATCCGGGTGAGGGTCACGCCATCGCCATAGGCGGCAGACTCCACCGTGCCTCCAGCTTCCGTCACGGGTGGATGGGGCTGGGCTTGGTAGGTCCGAATGGACCCTGTGGCAGCCTTTCTCGAGGCCAAGTAGGGAATGTCTTGTCCGGAGCCCGAGGTGAGGTTGTAAGGTTCGTACTCATTGTGGCCATAGGCAAGGGCCATGAAGTAGTACGTCTTGTAATTGACCAAGCGGTTGTCTCCTTGTGCAAAGGCGTCGTTCAGGACTTGGAAACTGTGGCGGATGCCGGCATTCTCCCCACTCACCATCAGTTCGGGCACGCTTTGCTCCATCAGGGCATCAAAGCGGTAGTTGACGATTTGATCGATGTCGTTTTGGATGTCGCACTGGTCGATGAGACGCGCCCTGTCAGGATTGTCAAGCTCGTCAGGGCCCACAGTGTTGTCGACCAATTGATAAAGCAAATAGCCCTCGAAGGTGTAGCTGCGGGCCAAGGTGTCGAGCAGCTCACCCGTGGTCTGCAACCCGGGGGTGCCAGGGTCAAAGGCGTTGTACCCCTCTTCAAAGTTGTTGGAGATGGGGTTGTCGTTGGTGAGCATGAGGATGACCTCTTTGTCCAACTCTTGTATGGTCATGTCTGGAGCGTCAGGACCCGAGACGATTTCGAAGCAGTTGTCGAACAGGGCTTGGGCCTTGTCGTCGGCAATGCGCAGAAGTTCAACGGAAGCGAAGGGGTCGCCGGCTTCGGCACGGGCGAAGACCATGCCCACTGTGATGTTGTTGTAGTCTCCTGGCTCCAATGTGAAGGGTCCGGCGGATTGCAAAAACAACCGGTCACCAGGGGGGTTGCCGGCGGTTTACTCGGTCCAGGCTTCGGTTTCCTGTCCCACAGTGCCCCACTGATAGGGGTCTGTGTCGCCGGGGTACATGTAATCTGCGGCGATGTCCAAGTTGGCGCCTGAACTGGTGGTGATGCCGTTTCCACCATAGGCCATGCGTTGGCCGTTTTTCCAGAACCCGCGCATGTAGTTGTAGTAGTGTACACTTTGGCTGGGCTGTCCATCGATGCCACTGGACCAGTTGTAATACAGGAATTTGCGCATGCCAAAGCGCTCATTGTCGGCGATCCCGTCTCCGTATCCAATGCCGATTCCTGGGTAGGGAATGCCGAGCGAGTCGATGGCGTCAGTGAAGACGGTGGTCAGCGGGTTGTCAATGCCGTCGGCATCTTGGTAGGGACCTTCAAAGAAGTCAATGCCCATCGCGGGTGGCTGCTCTCCGTAGCCAATGGAATAGCCTGTGGCTTCATCGAAGGCGTCGCCATTGTAGCTGTAACCCAAACCGCGTTGCACATCACACCCCACGTAATCGTCGACGTGGCCGCCCAGGTCACAATCCACCCATTGGGCAAAGAAGGTGTTGGTGAGCGTCTGCGTGCCTTGGTTGACCAAGACGTAGTTGCAGAAGGTCATGTTGTTGATCTCGTCGTTGGTTGAAAACGCGAAGCTTTGGGCTCGAATTTCCATGCCGATGGGCTCGCCCAGGGACTCGGTGTGAACGTTGCCTTTGTCGTTGAAGATCCAGTAGTAGGTCTGGTCGCCGTACAAGGGCACTTGGTCCTCTCGCCGGCGGTTTCCGCAATCGATTTCCTGCAGGAAGTCGTACCACGGATAGTCGCCCAGTGAAGGGTCGTAGTTGCCGTCCCCGTCAAAGTCGTAGAAGGGCGCGAGGTAGTAGTCCTGTCCCAAGGCCACATTGCCATGGGCTGGGTAGTCGAAGAAATAGGTGGGGATGGAATAGCCTTGAGGAAACTCCGTGCTCAAATCGCAGGTGGGATCTTGGGAACACTCAAAGTACTGGCGGTGACGCATGGCGTCCTGGCGCTCACAAATGGAGAATTGGTCGTAGGCCGAACAGGTGGCTTCATCGACTTCGGCGGAACCGTCGTTGGTGAGTGGGCCAGGCCAAAAGTCGTTGCCGTTGGTGCGGTAGCGGGCAGCGGCGAGTTTGAGTTGCTGGTCAGGGGAAATGCCGGCCATCCATAGGGCGCCTCCATACACCACACTCACGCCACCTTCTTTGGGGACGAAGTAGGATCCTTTGTCGATGGAGCGGTTGTACCAGAGAGAACCACCATTTTCGAGCAAAGCCCGAACGCTGTTCCATTCCAAGTTGCGCAAAGCTGTCGCGGGAGCGCAGGCAGCAGCCACGCCTCGGGCAGCGGCCACGGGAGCTTCAGAAGTTTCAGGTATGGCAGAACGGCCCTTGTCGGAAATGGGCATACCGGGGGCGGCGTCCTGGGCCTGAGAGGCAAGGAGGCCACACACCATGAATGTGGTGAGCAGCGCACGCATGGCTTACATGGAGATGTTGAGCCCGATGCTGTGGATTCCGTCGAAAGGATTGGTGGTGCGGTAACCGTAGTGCAACCCAATATAGCCTTCGTCTGAAGTTGGGAAGTTCACAGAGATTCCAGCGCTGGGTCCGGTCATGGCGGTGCGCGTGACTTCTTCGTTGCCAGCGCCATCCTCGTAGAGGTAGCCAGCGCGGATCATGAAGCGGTCTTTCAGGTTCAATTCCAGACCAGCAGCCACTTGGTCACGGGTAAAGCTGTTGGAGGTGAACTGTCCCATGCCGCTCAACTTCATGCTCTCACGGCGCATGAGCTCGTATCCAAAGCCGATGTTGACCAAAGAAGGAAGCTCAAAACGCTCACTGCGCTGCATGATGGTCAACCCTTCAGCTGCGCCCTGTGGGGTGGCTGTGAGGGTGAGTCCATCTCCGCTGTAGCGCATGGGAGCACCCACGTTTCGCAGCGAAATGCCAAACTTCAAACGGCCATCGTCACCTGCGAGGTAGCGGATGCCAGCATCGAAGGAGACACCATTGGCCCGAACGTTGCTGATGCTCTCGGAGATCATGCGCACGGTGAGTCCACCGTAAATCGTGTTCGAAAAGGCCTTGGCATAGCTGATGCCGATGTTGGAGAAAGTGGGGCGATATGCTCCGATTCCGCCTTCAGGAAGGTCTTCTGTGGTGATTTCAATGTCACCAAACGTCATGCTCGTGACCGTGATGCCCAAGTGACCTCCACCCACGGCTTGAACAAAGCCCAGGGAGTTCAATTGGATGTCGGTCCCCACCAAGTACTGCGTGTTGCAGACGGCGAGTTCGGTCCGGTTGACAAAGGCCAATCCAGCGACGTTGGAGAAAGACGCTTCAACGCCGGTCACAAGGGCAGTGTTGGCTCCGGCCAATCCTGAGCTCAAAGCCCAAGGGAGGATGAGAAGCTGTCCTGCGCCTGCACTGCCTGATCGGTCAGGGTTGCCTGCTTGTACTGGGTTCGCGAGTGAAATCGCGAATAGCAAGGCGAGGGTGGAAGTAAGGATCCTTTGCATGATCAGAAGTTTTCGAGGTCAACGGGCCGCATGACGGCGAACCACTTGACGATTTTCTCGCCCACACCAGGGGCATTGACGTGAACGATGTGGACGCCACCAGCGATGGGGACGTTCCGGTCATTTTTGAGGTCCCACTCGATGTAT
>CALKHD010000102.1 GCA_938092195.1 uncultured Flavobacteriales bacterium
ACCGCGTGAGGATTGAGGTGGAGTACTTCTTGGCCCTGCATCAATTGGGGTTGCCTCAATTGCCGGCTTTGACAGAGGCTCAAGTGGAGGGGTTGCGCCAAGTGTACATCGGGTTTGGAGGTGAAGAAGCCCAGGCTGTAAAGGACATCGAGAAGACCACCAACCACGACGTGAAAGCGGTGGAGTACTTCATTAAGGATCGACTTCCGAAACTCGGCTTGGAAGATCGAGCGGAGTTCATCCATTTTGGATTGACCTCACAAGACATCAACAACACAGCGATTCCCTTGTCGATGGCCGAGGCCACAGCAGATGTCATTTTGCCGGCCTTGCAAGCCGTTCGAGACGACTTGGCGGGGCTTGCAGAGTCGTGGAAGGAAGTGCCCATGCTGGCCCGTACCCATGGTCAGCCGGCCAGTCCAGTGATGTTGGGCAAAGAGTTTGCGGTGTTTGTAGAGCGGCTGGATCATGCCATTGCACAATTCGAAGCGGTTCCTTTTGCTGCCAAATTCGGCGGGGCAACAGGCGGTTTCAATGCCCACCATGGGGCCTATCCTGAAGTGGATTGGCATGGGTTTGCCGAAACCTTTGTGGGAGAGGAGTTGGGGCTGCATCGCAGCCATCCGACCACCCAGATCGAACATTACGATTACATGGCGGCTTGGTGCGACGCGCTTCAGCGTATCCACACCATTTTGATGGACCTGGACAAGGACGTCTGGCATTACATCAGCTTGGATTACTTCAAGCAGAAGGTGGTGGCCGGAGAGGTGGGCTCATCTGCCATGCCCCATAAAGTGAATCCGATTGATTTCGAAAACAGCGAGGGCAATCTGGGCGTGGCCAACGCGTTGTTGGCCCACATGGCCAGGAAGCTTCCCATCAGCCGGCTTCAGAGAGACTTGACCGACAGCACCGTGCTGCGCAACATCGGTGTCCCTGTGGGGCACAGTTTGATTGCGCTCAATGCCCTTCGAAAAGGGATGGGAAAGCTGGTGTTGAATGCCCCCAAACTACAGGCAGACTTAGAGGCGCAGTGGGCCGTTGTGGCCGAGGCGATTCAGACAGTTTTGCGCAGGGAAGGTGTCGAGAAGCCCTATGAATTGTTGAAGGCCCTCACTCGGGGCAATGCTGGAGTCGATGCCTCCGCCATCGCGGACTTCATTGCAGGTCTCCCGGTGGGAGATGCGATCAAGGCTGAATTGGCGGCGATCACTCCGCACAACTACACGGGCACCACCGGCGCATGAAGCGTTTCGGGGACCTTTTCCGACTCGTCCTCCGCTACCGCCTCAATTTGGTGGGCAACATCGTGTTCAATGCCTTGGGCGCTGTGCTTTCGCTGTTCACGTTTTTGGCCATCGTGCCCTTTTTGCGCATCCTCTTTCGAACAGGTGAAGCCGCGGCCCCCACTGAAGAAGCCAATGGGGCCAGCGCGGCTTTTGCAAAGTTGTCGGTTGCGCTCGACAACTTTGTTTCCGCCAATGGGTCCGAGCAGGCGCTTTTCATGATGTGCGGAGCCATTGCGGTTTTGGCGTTGGTCAAAAACGTGGTGACTTATCTCTCTTTTTACAGTCTGGCCACCATTCGGACGGGGGTGGCCCGTGACTTGAGGGGGCAGCTGTTTGATCGCATTTTGGCCTTGCCGGTGGGGTATTTCACTGAGCAGAGAAAAGGCGATTTGATCAGCCGGATGACCAATGACTTGATGGAGGTTGAGTTCAGTGTCATTGGCACCCTCGAGGTGTTGTTCAAGGCGCCGATCATGATTCTGCTTTCGCTCATCACATTGTTTGCCATCAGCTGGGAATTGACCTTGTTTGCCTTGGTGTTTATGCCCATTTCCGGCTTCTTGATTTCGCGCATTGCCACTGCCTTGCGGGGCGCGGCGGGAAGGGGCAAAGAGCGATTGGGCAGTTTGATCAGCCGTCTTGAGGAGACCCTGGGCGCCATGGTGGTCGTGAAAGCGTTTGATGCGGCACCTCGGTTTCGGGCCCGTTTTGAAGAGCACAATGAAGGTTACTTCCGGCTCATGCGAAAGCTTTACAAGCGCGAGTATTTGAGCTCTCCAGTGAGCGAGTTCGTGTCCATGACTGTCATTGCCATTTTGCTGGCCGTGGGCGGTCGTCTGGTGCTGCGTGGCCAAGGACTTGAGGGAGAGCTGTTCATCGGATACCTGGTGGTCTTTTCTCAAATCATCCCCCCCGCGAGGTCTCTGAGCGATGCGCTGTTCAAGGTGCAAAAAGGAGCGGCATCGCTGGATCGAATCGACGAGGTGTTGAAGGCGGAATTGCAGGTGGAGGAGTCGACGTCGCCTCAAGCCTTTGTTTTCGACAAAGCCGTGACCTTAAGTGGGGTCCATTTTTCCTACCCTGGCTCCAATGCGCCCGCCCTTCAGGATTTCAATTTGAGCATTGCCAAGGGAGAAACGGTGGCGTTGGTGGGTGCCTCAGGAAGTGGAAAAACCACGGTCGCACGCTTGTTGCTGCGTCTGTATGACCCGCAATCGGGTCGGATTGAAGTGGATGGAGTGGGACTCAAGGATTTGGCCACCACTGATGTTCGGCGCCACATGGGCTTTGTGACGCAAGATCCCCTGCTGTTCAACGACACAGTTGCCGCCAACATCTCTTTGTTTGACCCAACCCCGGACATGGACCGCATTCGGGAAGTGGCCGACATTGCCAACGCATCTGATTTCATTGCTGATTTGCCGGAAGGGCTTCAAACCGCCATTGGAGATGGAGGAGGGAGGCTGTCCGGTGGACAAAGGCAGCGATTGGCCATTGCCAGGGCGTTGTACCACGACCCTCCAATTTTGGTGTTGGATGAAGCCACCAGTGCCTTGGATGCCGAAGGGGAGAGGTTGGTCCAAGGGGCCATTGAACATGTCATGAAGGGGCGCACGGCCGTGGTGATTGCCCACCGTTTGTCTACGGTCCGCCGGGCCGATCGCATCATTGTGATGGCCGAAGGGCGCATGGTGGAGTCGGGCACCCACGAAAGCCTGATGGCTGAAGAAGGAATCTACCGAGGCATGGTCGGGTTGCAGCACCTCGAAGGGTAGTCCAAGGCCACGGTTCGACTTCGGTTTTGGGTAATTTTGTGGCATGGCGACCCCCAAGTCATTTCTGGCCAGTGTGCTGGGCAACCATTGTCCAGCCTGTCGAACAGGACGGTTGTTCAAGGTGAAAAACGCGTATCGGCTCAAGAGCATGAATGACATGGCGCCAGCCTGTCCAGTTTGTGACACTTCATTTTCAAGGGAGCCTGGATTTTACTTCGGTGCTGCCTATGTCAATTACGCTTTAACGGTGGCCCTTTGGGTGGCTGTTCTGGTGGCGCTGCATGTCTTTTCCAGCCTTGGCTGGCTCGAGTTCAATGGGTTCTTTGATCACCCACAGACGTTTTTGGTTTCAGGTGTGGTCACTTTATTGGTCATGCTTCCGCCCCTTCAGAGGCTCAGTCGTTCCATTTGGATTCACATGTTTGTCCGGCATGGATCCGGCCATCAAGCTTCTGGTGGAGAATAAAAAAAGCCTGAAATGAGAAAGGGTCCTCGCGTTCGAGGACCCCTTCGTTTCACCAAATCGCCTGTTC
>CALKHD010000103.1 GCA_938092195.1 uncultured Flavobacteriales bacterium
ATTGACGCCGAAGATGTGCGTCTCCTTCAAGACCAAAACATCCGGGTGATTCCATGGACAGTGAATGAACAGGACGACCTGTTTGCCATGATGGAAATGGGGGTCAACGGCATCATTACCGACCGGCCAGACGTGCTTTACAAAATGCGCTAAGCCGACCTGTCTGGGTTAGCGCAGGATGTGAACCACCCCGTTTTGGCGAAGGACTTCTGGTACTCGGTCCTTGCGCAGTTCGATGATGATCTCCCACATGTAGGAGCCATCCACTGCGTAGTAATCCCCACTTTCTCGGGTTTTTGACCCTTCTGTTCCTTCGACCTGGCCGTACCAGACTTCATTTGGGTCATCGGAAGAGAAGACGGGCCTGCCCCAACGGTCCCAAACCACTACGCTATAGGTGAATGGATCACAATCCAAAACCGGGAACCAAGCATCGTTCTTGCCGTCGTTGTTTGGCGTGAACGCTGTGGGCACATAAATCTGACAACCACACACGATCTGCTGCACCTCCATGATGTGAAAGGCCGTGTCGCACACGTTGTAAACCTCCACGGTGTGAACCCCAGAACGGTTGAAACTCCGAACTGGCAAGAAATAGCCATCGTCCCAACGGTATGTGGATGGATAGACATCGGACCCTTGCAAAACGCTCAATTCCAACGAATCGCCCAAGCAGAGTTCGTAGGAGGCTTCGAGTGGAATGGCAATGGGAGATGAAACCGACACGGACAGTGAGTCTGTGAACTGACAACCGCTGACTTGGCTGGTGGCCACAAAAGAACCGGGTTGATTCACCTCGATGGCCGTGCCCACCTCACCGGTGTTCCATGTTACCAGCACATCGTTTAAACCGGTTTGGATGCTCATGACTTCACCGGGACACAACAACGTATCTCCAGGCAATTCAAACACAGGAACAGGCCTGAACTCCACCTCAACGGTGTCTCTGGCAACACAACCGCCTGAAGACACCTCAACAGTGTAGACGCCACCGGTGGTCACTTCCAAGGATTCCGTGGTGAGCGAGTCATTGAATATCACATAGTCCGCGTAAGGTGCCGCCGGAGCAAAGGTGGTCATCTCGCCTTCGCACAGCACCAAGTCCAGCCCCAAATCGATGGCAGGCAATGGCAGCTCTTGAACCGATACAGCCGACACAGCATCACAACCATCTTGGGTTACGGTCACCTCGTAAACACCGGGAACAGAAGCCCAGAGCTGATTGCCAGTGGCTCCGTTTTGCCAAACGTAATCGCTGGCACCAAAGGCGGCCAAAAGCAACGCGCTGTCCCCTTCGCAGAAGTTCACAACGGCGGGGAGCGCCGCGTCAAAAGGGCTGGCTACTTCAATGAAGACTTGCGCATTGGCTTGGCAATCGTCCAAGGCCACATTCACTGAATAAATACCGGTGTTCACCACTTCAAAAGATGGACCCACAGAGCCGTCTTGCCAGGTGCAAATGGCTTCGGGGTATCCAGATTCCAAGGTGACAGGGTTGTCGGGGCAAACCAGTTGGTCAGCACCCAAATCCACTGTGGTGAGCGGACTGGCCAAAACCAACACTTCATCCGTGGTTACACAACCATTGAGGGTGGCCGTCAGCACGTAATTGCCAGGTGCATTCACGGTGTACTCCGAATCAGCTGGGCCGTCTTGCCATTGAAATGAAGGAGGCAATCCAGACCAATTTGCCACCTCGGCATCGAGCTCCAACTCCGCTCCAAGACAAAGCGTCTCCTGTTCCTCAAGGGCCAGCGGATAGGTCTGGAACCAATCGATTTGGATGTCGTCAGAAAATTCGCAACCATCCACAGAAACGGTCACTTCTACCAAGCCAGAGTCCAAAGACAAGATGCTCTGTGTGAAATCCAATGTGCTCCAAACAAAAAGCGCCCCTGGGTTGCCCGCATCCAAAGACACCAATTCCCCTGGACAAACGGTGGTGTCTGCGCCCAAATCTGGGAGCTGGATGTCCACCAAAATCACTTCAATCTCCACCTCTTCCTCACACCCTTCTGCGGTCGTGACCACCGCCACATCTGAGATTTCACTGGTCTGCCACGTCGATCCCACCGACCCATCGGGCCAGGTGGTGGTGGCTTCAGGCCATTCCAATGACAACTCTACCTCCTCCCCAGGACAGGATTGTGCGCTCAAAGGTTCAAGATCCACACTCGGCGGGCCTTCAATGGCGCCCATGTCTGGAAGGGCGTCGCGCATGACTCCACGCTGGTCGGCCATGACGCCCAAAATCGCACCCGCATCTTTGGCGGGGCTCAAGGGTTCGCACGTGCTGATCATGTAAGCATCCGTCGGCCCTCCGTAGTCTCCATAGGCCAACAGCACAGGGTCGATTCCAATCAAATTGCCCGTCGACGCCGCATCGAATTGAGTTTCGGCATTGCCCGCCAAAACGCCCACCAGATTCGAGCCTAGAACAGACAGAATGGGACCACCATTGTTCATGAACATGTCCTCTGCATCCCCGTCTGGCGCTCCAGTGGCCGTGTTGTTAAAGATGAGGCAATTGTCCAAAGTCAACTCTCCCGAAAACGTACCGATGGCGCCGCCTCTGCCGGTTCCATCATCTGAACCATTGCCTCCTGCAGAGTTGCCTGCCTGACCTGGAATGGCTTGGTTCTCACTGAACGTGCAATGGCGAAAGACATGGGTTCCCGACCTGGAGAAGAATGCCCCGCCAAAAGCAGCACCTCCGCCACCTCCAGCACCCCCATTGACCGCTCCATTTCCTGCATTTCCTCCGAAAAGAACGCCATTGGAACCATCGCCGGGGCCACCGCCCCAAAAGCCTGTGGCATAACCGCCACCACCGCCGCCGCCGCCAACACCTGCAGTGCCCGCATCTTCATCTGCACCACCGCCACCGATGTCACCGCCGTCGCCTCCCTGGCCAAAGGCAGAAAAACTCTGGCCGCCTTGGCCACCATTGCCCCCTGTTCCTCCGTTGCCTCCATTTCCACCTTGGGCGATGCAACCCGAAAAGGTGCAATTCTCGAAAACCGTGGATGAGCCCAGCCAATTGCTGATCGCCCCACCTGCTCCCAATGCGCCGCCTCCGCCGCCGCCGCCGTTGTTGCCAGCGTCTCCTTGGGCTACGCAGCCCACAAAAACACATCCGTAGGCTTCCATTTCTCCTCGGTTGTGGATGCCGCCGCCAAATCCGATTTGCGTCTCACAATTTCTGAAGACGACACTGTACATGCTAAAATCGTCACAGTTGGTTTCAATGGCACCCCCTGGATCGTTGGCATCGAATCCATTTCTGAATTCCAAACTGTCGATGCGAAACGAGTTCAAATCCGAACTCAAATCAAAAAACCGACTCGACTGGGCCGCATCAATGATGGTGGTCCTCGCCCCGCTTCCCATCACCTCAATGTCTCCACCGTCCAAAAACAACTCCCCCAAAGACCAATCATAGGTGCCTTCTGGAAGCTCAATCACCACGGGTGTCGCAGACAATTCAGCCTCTTGCAAGGCCGCACGGAATGTGCAGTTGCCATCGATGGTGGCACAAATGCCATCGCTGGGGTTGGCGTCGTTTCCATCCGTGGTCACATCGACCGTGAACTGTCCAAAAACGGGCATGAACCAAACCATGGTCAGGGTCACACTGGTCAACTTAAAAAAAGCTCGAGTCATGGGGTCAGAGGATGGCACAAAGTACAAACCGAACCGAGGTTAAAAAGGTTGTCACATGTGAGGAAAAACCCATGGCCTCAGGTGCGAAATTTGTTACAATTCAAGGTCCATGTGCTCCATTACTGCTCTTCTCGGAACAACCGATTCCTCATCAACAGCGCGACAACGGGTTTTGCGTGCTTCTCATCTGCAAAGCCACCGCGGACCAGATTGGTCGGGAATTCGAGAATTTCCTCAGGCGATTGTGGCCCATGAAAGGCTGGCCATTGTCGATGTCATGAGTGGCGCCCAACCGCTTGAAGACACTGAAAGTGGAACCGTCTTGGCGGTCAACGGCGAGATATACAACCACCAAACGCTCAAGGCCGATTCGAAAGCTTGTCAAGGCTACCCCTTCCAATCGGGAAGCGACTGCGAAGTGATTTTGGCCCTGTATCGCGAGCATGGGTCTGATTTGGTTCAGCATCTGTCGGGCATGTACGCCTTTGTCCTCTTCAACCCCGAATCCGAAGAGTGGCTCATCGCCAGAGACCCCATGGGCATCATCCCCCTTTATTTCGGAAAGGACAAAGACGGATGCCTCTGGATCGCATCGGAAATGAAAGCCTTGGTTGAAGAATGTGACGATGTCCAAATTTTCCCTCCGGGCCATGTGTGGACTTCGGACCAAACCTCGCCCCAAGGGTTTTATAAAAGGGACTGGATGGAAGGCGAATTGCCCAACGGCCAATACGCTCCAGAGGAATTGAAACAGGAGCTGACGCGGTCGGTCCAAGCACATCTGATGGGCGATGTTCCCTACGGACTGCTCATATCAGGGGGACTCGACAGTTCCGTGATCGCCGCCATTGCCATGAAACACGCCAAGCACCGCGTGGATGACGAGGGTCGCTCAGAAGCCTGGTGGCCCCGCGTTCACAGCTTCTCCATTGGTCTAGACGGCTCACCTGACCTGGCTGCCGCAGAAAAAGTAGCAGAAGCCATCGGCACGGTCCACCATGGACTCACCTTCACCATTCAGGAGGGCCTCGACGCCTTGAGCGAAGTGATTCGACACATCGAAACTTACGATGTGACCACCATCAGGGCCTCCACCCCCATGTATTTAATGGCGCGGAAAATCAAGGCCATGGGCATCAAAATGGTGCTCTCAG
>CALKHD010000104.1 GCA_938092195.1 uncultured Flavobacteriales bacterium
AGCCATTGTTGAGGATCAGCCTCAATTCTGCAGAGTCCAATTCGGCCTGTTCTTCTACGCTCAGGGAAAAGTCCAACGTGTCTACAAAGTCCACCTGAGAGGCTCGAATGGACAGCGGCACCTCAGCCGTGAACTCAGCATCCACAAACCCATCTGCATCCACAAAATTCACCTCCCCTTCTGCCAAGCCTCCTGGATTGGCCACAATGCTCAAACTCAAATTCCAGTCCACCGGGTCCGCACTGAACAGGTCCAACAAATTGCTGTTGGTCTCATCCACCGTCCATGAAGAAACCGTGGGCGATTGAGAACTTCCCTCTGCTTGACCCACGAAGAGGCTGGGTTCAGAAGTCTCCAAACTGGCCAACACAACTCCGCCAGAAACAGACTCGAAGTCCACTTCCTGCAAAGAGGCGTTGACACCAAAACCGTTCGTGATCACCAACTCTATGCTGGCCTGCTCCAATTCTATGCCCGCAGTGGTGAACCGGTCATCAAACAGCGCAAACGTGGTGGTGCTTTCTTGCAAACTGATTTCGTCCTCTCCAAAATCACCCTCCACCCTTTCGAAGGTGAGTTCATCCATGGTCAACACCACCATTAAGGATTCGCCAGGCAAGGCGATGTGATTGGGATTGCTTTGAAGAAACAAGGTGTATACCCCCGAGATTTCATTGAGCACATCACCCGTATTGTCAGGCAATATTTTCCAGCCCGCAAGGTCTTCTGTGACGGAGAAAAGACCCGTCTCTAACATCTCGGGCGTCCATTCGACCGACCACGGAATGCCCGTGTTGTCCACCAAGTTGGGCAACCACAACTCTCCTCCTACATCGTCTCCAAAATCGGAGGTCAACGTGAATTCCAGTTGACCTGTGGCCAACTCAACCTCTGTCAAAGCCGCAGACTCGGGCTGGTCCACCACCATTGAGGTCTTCAACGTATCGGAATAAGTCAACACCTCTCCCGGAGGCAAGACATTCAATGCTGTCGCCGTGACGGCGTCCAACACAAATTCTTCCTCCTCAAAAATGCTGGGCAACACCAGCCATTCTTCTGCCAGTGTTCCACTGAAGACTTCCTCTTGGACAAACACCAGTTGACCGTTGGGCATGGCCACAACAGGAAGGGAGTCCAAGCTGTCTGTCAACACCTCCAGAACGTCCCCCAAATCAAACCGCGTGTCCACCAATGGAACCGCCACAATGGGGGTCCATTCCGGAAATGAGAATTCTTCCGGTGGCTCCTGACAACCCGACCATGCGAGCAAAAGCGCGAGGAGAAACGTGATGTTGGGCCCAATGGGACGATGCGCAGATTGAAAAAACATGCTACAATGCAATACGTGCAACGGCCTATTGGGGTTGCAACAAGAAAAGAAGGTCCGAAAAAGTGGACCCCTGAAGAACCCTGGTTTACTCTGTAATGCCTTCGAGGTCCATCATGAAGGCGTACTCCAAGGCCGTCTCCTTGTAGCGGCGGAAGCGGCCCGATTGGCCACCGTGTCCCGCATCCATGTTGGTGAGGAACAACAAGGTGTTGTCATCGGTCTTGAGCTCGCGCAACTTGGCCACCCACTTGGCGGGCTCCCAATACTGCACTTGGCTGTCCCAATATCCGGTCGTGACCAAAGTGTTGGGGTAGTCCTGCGCCTTCACTTGATCATACGGGCTGTACGACTTCATGTAGGCGTAATAGACGCTGTCTTTGGGGTTGCCCCACTCATCGAACTCAAACGTGGTCAGTGGAATGGTCTCGTCGAGCATGGTGTTGATGACGTCCACGAATGGCACAGCCGCCACAACGCCATTGAAAAGGTCTGGCGACTGGTTCATCACAGCACCCATCAACAGGCCACCTGCAGACCCTCCCATCGCATAGAGGTGGTCTGGCGAGGTGTACTTCATCTCCACCATCGCACGGCCCACGTCCTCAAAGTCGTTGAAGGTGTTCTGCTTTTTGAGCAGCTTGCCATCCTCGTACCACATGCGGCCCATCTCCTGACCACCGCGGATGTGCGCGATGGCGTATACAAAGCCTCGGTCGAGAAGGGACAGGCGGACGCTGGAGAAGTAAGGGTCCATGCTGGCGCCGTAACTGCCGTATGCGTAAAGCAAGAATGGGTTTTCCCCATTGCGCTCTACCCCCTTCTTGTAAACCATGCTCACAGGCACCTTGACGCCATCCCGCACCTCGACCATGAGGCGCTCAGATGTGTAGTTGTCTGCAGAGAAGTTGTCGTCGATGACCTCCTGCTGTTTGAGCAAGGTGCGCTCTCCGGTGCGCATGTTGTGGTCGAAGGTGCTGCTCGGGGTGGTCATGGAGCTGTAACCAAACCTCAGGATCTCCGTGTTGAAGTCCGGGTTGGAGCGGGTGCTTGCAGTGTATGCAGGATCGTTGAACTCCAAGTATTCGTCCATGGTGCCGTCCCAACGCTTGATTCGGATCTGGTTCAAACCCTCCTTGCGCTCTTCGACCACCAAATGGTCCTTGAAGATGTCAATGCCTTCGAGCAAAACATCGGCCCGGTGAGGGATGACCTCTTCCCAATTCTCTTTTGACGTGGCGTCAACCGACGTCTTCATCAACCGGAAGTTCTTGGCCTCCAAGTTGGTCACGATGTAAAAGTGGTCACCGTAATGGCTGATGCCGTATTCCAAATCACGCTCGCGCGGCTGGATCACTTTCCACTCCCCCATGGGATCATCGGCCCGCAAAACGCGGTACTCCTGAGACAGCGTTTGGGAGGTGTAGATCACCAAGTAGGCATCGCTCTTGGTGCGGTAAACACCACAGGCAAACGTCTCGTCCTCTTCTTCAAACACCAAGACATCGTCCTCGACGGGCGTGCCCAAAACGTGGCGGTACACTTGGTTGCTGCGCAGGGTCTGTTCGTCCTTGCGTGTGTAGAACACCGTTTTGTTGTCTGCTGCCCAGGTGGCGCCTCCGGTGGTGACCGGGATCATGTCTGGCAACATCTCACCGGTTTGCAGGTCCTTGAAGTGAACGTTGTACTGACGGCGGCTCACCGTGTCCACACCAAACGCCAAAATGCGGTTGTCATCGCTGACGCCCATTCCACCCACGGCAAAATAGTCGTGTCCTTCGGCCAGTTCATTTTGGTCCAACATGACTTCCTCCTCACCGGTGCATTCCTCGTACTTGGTCTCCTCACCGGCGGGCTTGCGGCAATTGATGGAATACTCCTTGCCTTCTGCGTAGCGGGTGTAGTACCAATAACCGCGGTCCTTCACCGGAACGCTGCGGTCGTCCTTCTTGATGCGGCCCACGATTTCATCGAACAGCTTCTCTTGAAGGGGCTTGGTGTGGGCCAGTTTGGCATCGATGAACTTGTTTTCCTCCTCGAGGTAGTCAATCACATCCTGCGTCTGCGCATCGGCCGATTCCGCGTTCTTCTGGTCGTCGCTCAAGCGCATCCAGAAGTAGTTGTCGACACGGGTATCTCCGTGGTCGGTCATTTCAAACGGGACTTTCTTGGCCACAGGAGCGGCCATATCATCGTTTTGGGACATGTCTGAAGGGGATTGACAGGCAGTTAAAGAGGCCATGGCAAAAAGCACCACAAAGGCACCCGCCAAGCGGTCACAGGTCTGAAGTCGGAGCATGAGAATCGTGTAATGGACCCCAATATTAGCCCATAGCCCGATGGCCCGACACTTCTAATTCTTAAAGGGCAGCCTCCTCGGCGGAGAACACCCGAAACTCAAACCGCTCCATGATGGGATTCGAGAGGAGTTTTTCGCACGCTTCGGCCACCAGCTTTTCGGCCTCTTCGCGGCTTCCAGCTTCGATGTCCAAGGTGATGTGCTTGCCAATCCGAACATTGGTCAATTGACCCAAACCCATGTTGGGCAAGTTGTTGGACACAGCTTTGCCCTGTGGGTCGAGCAATGCGGGCAAAGGGAGAATGTCAATCGCGGCGTGAAATACCATGTGGCGCTAGTTCGTCAGAAGGGTGCGATGCAAAATGGCACCCATCATCGGGTACGAAATTAGGGCAAGGAACAGTCCTGTCGACCCACCAAATACAACCAAAAAGACAACCCCCAAGATCCAAGCCAACCGAGCGCCATCCATCCTTCGGTCTCTTCCCCATGCCTTGAGCCCAAATTGCGGAAACCGAGAGGACATCCACAAAGGCAGCAATGTACCTCCTGCCAATCCACTCAGCCAGAGCCAAGCTCCACCTTCACCGCTCCAATCCGCCCACGCCAGCAACAAAAGCCCCCACCACAACGCCGAAAACGGCGCGGGAATCCCTTCAAAGTCCAAGCCCTCTTCTTTGGACGTCTCGCTGATGGCTTCTCCGGCATAACGGGCCAATCGCCAAGCCGCAGCCGGAAGGATCAAAAGCGGCAAGCCCGCGGTCCAGCTTCCCTCCCAAAGCGACAGCCCCGAGATCGACCACTCCTTCATCAAGGCCATGCCCACAAAGGCCGGCGCCAAACCACCAGACACCAAATCCGCCATCGAATCCAGCAAGGCACCCTGTTTGCCATCTGCACCCATGGCGCGCGCAACCGCCCCATCCAAAACGTCGCACACCACGCCGAACCCCCAAACGGCCAACATCAGATAAATCCCCATTACACGGCGTTCTGAAACCCTCATGGCCTCCATCAGCCACCCATCAGCACCGATAGATGCCGCCCATTCAGCCGCTGCCCACCCCAAATCGAACTCAGATGCCGCCCACCATGCCACGAGCGCACCAGCACCCAGGTTGCAGAAAGTCAACACATTGGCCGGCCAAGCGCGCCATGAAATCGAAGTAAGGCTTTGGGTCTCCACGAACTGAAAATTAATCCGCATGAAACCCTGCGGCTTCCCTTCCGTATATTTGCATCCCCGCTCAGGTGGGGAAAACAAAGTGGTCTGGTGGCCGAGTGGCTAGGCTCAGCTCTGCAAAAGCTGCTACAGCGGTTCGAATCCGCTCCAGACCTCACAAAAAAGAAGCCCGGTTTTCACCGGGCTTCTTTCTTTTTACGCGGTTTGAGCACGCGTCATTCGCAAGACTGGCCAAAGGAGGAAAGGACCAGCAGAATGTCGCTCACGCCAACCAAACCGTCCAAGTTCACATCCTCAGGGCAGGACGTCGGGCCCCAGAGGCAGCTTCCATCGTCCATGGTCGCCGAAGCTGAGTAGTTCTGTGCCTGTTCGTAGGTGCAACCCGCAGTTTCATCGGCGTCGCAAATTCCATTGGCGTTCGTGTCGCTCTGACAATTGCCACCGCAAACGCCCAGGGCATCGCCCTGACCGCCTTCGCAATCGCAATCGCCTGCGGGAATGTCGCTGCATCCACACTCGTAAATCGCGCCCAATCCGTTGCAAACGCCACAGGCATCCAACAGACCCACGCAATCGTCTACGTTGTCGCAGATGCCGTCAGAATCCAAGTCCTCCGTGCAGGTGCCGTTGCAATTACCCACCGCGTCCAATACACCGACACAGTCGTCTACGTTGTCGCAAATCCCGTCTTGATCCAAGTCGGCAGGGCAACCGCCCGCACATGTCTCACAGCTTTCCCAGCACACAGCGGGCAGGGACTCCGCTCCATCCACCGTCAACACGCGGTTCACAAACTCACCCGTGGTCAACGTGCAAGATTCTCCTCCTGCAAATTGCTCGGAAACACCCCAATCGAAGGTGGTGAACTTGTATTCGTAAAGGCCAGGGGCCCAGTTCATGGTCACCGTCCAAATGCCGTCTCCTTCGGGGTCGGCCAACGGATCTGACACCGCACTCCAACCGTTGAAGGTTCCGGCCAAGAAAATGGGCCCGTCAGGAGAACTTGACTCGTTCATGTCCACCGACAGCGTGACCGGAAAGGTGCAAGACCCGTCATCCACTGTGGCTGAAGAATTGTAGTTCACAGCATCTGATGCTGTACAACCACTCACGGTGCCACCGCCACCGCCACCCGCTCCCGCACCAGGACGGGTCGCCAACCAATACAGGGTGTTGGTCTTGGTGTTTCCATCGTCATATCCATTCAGCTGAGCGGCCTCATTCCATGCCGTTTCGGGATCGATGACCGCATGAGCCATGTATATGAAGCCTTTCCAGCCCTCCCCTATGGACGGGTTGTTCAATGCCTGTGCCACCACCGGGTATTCTTCTTCTATCCACTCAGCGCGCAACAACTCCTCCGTGATGGGCGTGTAAGGGAGCATCTGTATGCCGTGAATGAATTCAATGTTGGCCCCAAAAAAGGTCGCGTAGTCCACCTTGAGCCCCCACAAAATGCCCACCACTTTGTTGGATGCGAACGGCTCCGGGTAAATGCCTTCGCCCGCGTTGATCTGCCAGTACTTCCAGGTCGCCCGCAGCTCCGTGGCCAACATCATGCGTCCAAGGTCTCGGATGCGGTCATCCTCGATGGCCAAGCCATACAGGTAAACGCCGTACCATGCGTTGACCGCTTCTGAGCTGCTCTCTTGGTTGCGCGCGTCGCCGAACTCGAAAAGCCCGGCTGCCCAAGAATGGCCCACAAACCAGTCTTTGTTCCGCATGTATCCATAGTGCGAATCCACGCCTGATGGTTCTGCGATGTCCCGAATCAAGTGCATCACCTCATCGCCCCACTCCGCAACCCAAGCTGGGTTGTCCTTCGCCAAAGCCGCGGCTGCATAAATCCAGTACCCGTAATGAAAGTGGTGGTCGTTGTAATAGCCTTGACCAAAGGCAGCACTGGGGTTGTTGAGGCCTGAAGCCGAAACCAAGCCGCCCCAGGTCTGATCGTAAACAAGGGGGTCCCCATTGGAACCCTGAAGCCTTTGTTGAAGGGCAGGTGCGAGCGTGTTGCGATACCCGGCAGCCAATGATGTTTCTCCCAACTCATCCGCAATCAAGGCCAACCTGGCCAACGCCGAAAACTGTTTGCCTCCGAAATAAGTGTCCCCAGCCGTGACCCCAAAGTTGACGTCTTGGGCCAAGGCATCCCGAACGTCTTGCTCCAATTCTGGTGCGATGCCATTGGGCGACTCCCAAGCAATAGAAGTCAAGGGCTCATCCATGGTCCAACTGTCGCCAACCACACCCACCATGTCTCCTTTCATGGTGTTTCGAGTCAAGGACACCAAGTTGGGTGAAGACAAAACATCCAAGTGGTGAGGCAGGGCCATCATCAGCAATGGGCCAGAGCCCTGTGCTTCCCAATTGAAGGACAGCTCCCCCATGTCTCCGGTGGCCGTAGCAGCGACATCACCCCCGACAGGAATACGTCCAGAGTGGGCATCCAAAATGTTGGCTTCACTGCCGTTCTCGCGCACCGCTGCCCGCAACGTACCCGTGAAGGGTCCCGACGCCACCAGGGCACCGCCGGAGGCGCTCAGCGTGATCGTACTGGAGGCGTACAAAATCCAAGTCTGCCCGTTGTTCATGCTGACCTCAAACCGGGTATCCGTGACGGCAGAAGAAGCCGACCCACCATTCAAAGACGTGATGGCATGAACGGTTCCAATTCGAGGAGTCAGGCTGTTATAGTGCGCAGTGACGTAGGCCATTCCACGCACCAAATTGGCGTGCATGGAGCCACTTCCACTGCCCCAATCCATGCGTACATGCAATGGGCCATAGTCTGTCACCTGCCTGGCAGGGAGGCCGTTGGTTGCCCCAAAACTGAGGTTCTCCGTGAAATAGGTGAAGATGTAATTCGGCTCAACCACTTTGCCCGAAAACCCGAAACGGAGGCCATCGCTGTGCGCCTGTATCAAGTATGGCAATGCGTTCACCGTATTGGTGCCTCCTCCCAAAGCCAAATTCAGCCACCAAGCATTGGTCGGCAAGGGCGTGGACGTGTCACTCCACAGTCCTGTGGGTGAAAGACCATGTGACTGCGTCGAGAACGAAGGCGAGGCGTTAGAAAGTGGGGCGCCTCCGAGGAGGTTCCCTTGAAAATGTGCCGCCAATGGAAGGGCCGCAAAGCAGAGGAGGAATAAACAACGCATTTGGTTGTCTCAAGTTAACCCCTAGTGCCACCCCCCATCGCTTAACTCTGGTCGAATTCACCCGTGATTTTTGTCATTGGTGGCATCAAGCCTCCAACACGGCGGCAATGCCTGGCAAGGTTTTTCCTTCCAAACCTTCTAGCATGGCACCACCTCCCGTGGAAACGTAACTCACCTTGTCTGCCAATCCCGCTTTGTTGACCGCCGCAACGGAGTCTCCACCGCCAACAAGGGTGTACGCCCCCGAATTTGTAGCCGCTACAATGGCGTCCGCTATGCGGTTGGTGCCTTTCGCAAAACGATCAAACTCAAAAACGCCCATGGGGCCATTCCACAAAATGGTCTTGCAATCGGCCAACGCTCCTGCAAATTTCTCACGGCTGTTCTCCCCAATGTCCATTCCTTCCCATCCCTCTGGAATGGCATTCGTGGGGTGGGTCTCTTGGGCTGCATCAGGCGAGAATCCATCTCCACAAAGGGTGTCTGATGGAAGGTGAACCTCAATGCCTTTGGCCTGGGCAGATTCCAATAAATCAAGGGCCTCCTTGTGCATGTCCGGCTCGACCAATGATCCACCCACTTGCCCCCCCTGAGCTTGGATGAATGTATACGCCATGCCACCGCCTATCACGAGTTTGTCTACCCGGTCCAACAAGTTCTTCAGCACCGCCAGCTTGGAGCTGACTTTGGCCCCGCCAATGACCGCTGCCACCGGCCTTTCTGCATGACCCAAAACGCGCTCCATGGCCTTGACCTCACCCTCCATCAAAAACCCGAACGCCTTGTCCTCAGGAAAGAACTTGGCAATCACAGCCGTGCTGGCGTGCGCCCTGTGCGCCGTGCCAAATGCATCGTTGATGTAGAAGTCGCCGTTCTCGGCCAATTGTCCTGCAAAGAATTCGTCTCCCGCCTTTTCTTCATCGTGAAAGCGAAGGTTTTCCAACAGGGCCACCTCCCCAGATGCCAAATCTTGGGTCACATCCAAAGCCTCGTCTCCGACGCAATGGGACGCAAACTTCACAGGTTGACCCAACAGCTGTTCAAGCGTGGGCAAAATGTGACGAAGAGACAACGCAGCATCTTGTCCTTTTGGACGGCCGAGGTGGCTCATGAGCACAACACTTCCCCCGGTCTTCAGCACGTGCTGAATGGTGGGCAAAGC
>CALKHD010000105.1 GCA_938092195.1 uncultured Flavobacteriales bacterium
TCAGGAAGCTCAGTTGACCACTTTCGAACCAGGGTTCGTCGCTGATCACCCACCCCGCACTCAGGGAAGGGAAAAATCCATAGCGGTAATTTCTCCCAAATCGACTTGACCCATCCACACGGGCTGTGGCTTGAAAGAAATACCGGTCTTTCAAGGTGTAGTTGGCCCTTCCGAAATAAGACAGGAAGCTGTGCTGAGAGGGGTTGTTGACGGTGGTCTGCCCATTGGCCACTTCCAGTAGACTGTCGCTGTCGAAGATGGGCCCTGTGACATCGCCGAAACCGATTCCGTAACCATATCCATCGGTCCGCTGAAACTCGGACCCCAGCAGAAGGCTCAGCCTGCTAAACTCGGTCAGGTCCATTTTGTAGTCAGCGGTCAGGCTGTAATTCCAGTTCAGCACATAGTTGGCATACCGATTGGCATTGCCGAGTTCGCTGGTCAAGAAGATGCTGGGCGGGTTGTAGATGTCTTCTCGAACATGCATGTAATCAAATCCTCCAGAGCCTTTGATGAACAGCTTGTCAGAAGGAGTCAGAATCAGGCTCAAGTTGTTGATGGAGCGGTCCTCTGTCGTGATCCAAGTCTTGCTTTCCCTCACGGCCACGGGATTCTTGGTTCCGCCCCATTCGTCTTGATACAGGTAGTAATCACCGGGCAAGGATTGAATGGTGCCGTCGGCATTGAACAAGGTGTCACTGCGGTATACCGGGTAGTAGGGGAGCGCATTGGACATGGCGTCTCCCAACCCACCCGACCAGGCCGCATCGATCCTGTTGTTGATGCCCCGGCTCAAGCTCGAAGACAGCATCACCTTGAGCCAGTCTGTGGGGGCGTAATCGCCGTTCACCCGTCCACTGACCCGTTCGTAGCTGTTGCCAATCAAATAACTGCCGTTGTCATCATAGCTGACACCGGCATAGATGCTGTGCTTTTCTCCGCCACTCCTGGCCCCAAAACTGTAGTTGTGCTTGACGCCCATGCCCACAGTTTCAGACACCCAATCAGTTTCGGTGAGCATGGCTTGCTGAAAAGCGTCCTTTCGTGTCTCTGGAGAGTCTCCGACAGAGGTGAAGCCAGGCAGCCAGACGTATCCCGTTCCACCATCGTTTTCCCAAGCTTCTTGACGAAGGGTGAGGTATTGCTCGGTGTTGAGCATGTTGGGCAAGGAGGCTGGGGTGGAGAGGCCCATGCTCGAACTGAATTCAAAGGTGGTTCCCGCAGACCCTCGCTTGGTGGTGATCAAGATGACCCCATTGGCCCCTCTGGACCCGTAGATCCCGGTTGCAGCGGCGTCTTTGAGGATTTCGACGGACTCAATGTCGTTGGGATTGATGGTGGCCAGCGGGTTGTTGTTCAATGCTCCGCTGTTTCCCCGTAGGAAGTAATCTTGGGTGATGGGGATTCCATCGACCACATACAGCGGATCGCCTGCGGCAGATACTGAAGCCACACCCCGCACCCGAATCAAACTTCCCGCTCCAGCCACGCCAGAGCTCTGTGACACTTGAACACCGGCAGCTTGGCCTTGCAAGGCCGCCTCAAAACTGGGGGTTCGGACAGCGGTGATTTGCTTGGAGTCAATTTGGGAGATGGAGCCCGTGACCTCCTTCTTTCTTTGGACACCATAGCCGACCACCACCACGTCATCCATGAGGACAGCATCGGTTTTCAATTGAACGTTGACCGTTTTGGTTTGGCCTGCATTTAAGCGGATGGACTCGGTGACTTTGATGTAGCCCACAAATGAGAAGAGAACCTGATGGTTGCCCGCCCCGAGTTCTATTTGGTACTGGCCATCGATGTTCGAGGACACCCCTTTGGCCCCACCATTGGCCAAAATCGATGCTCCAGGCAGCGGCTGACCATTCTCGTCGGTCACCACGCCGGTCAACGTTTGTCCTTGGACGCTCAGGGACATCAGAAGGCACATGGCTGCCAAAAGGCCGTGTATTGGTTGGCTCATGAATCGGTTTCTAAAAAGGGGGCAAATGACACGCCCCAAGCGAAGTTAATCAGACACGTGTATCCACTACACGTTTGAGTGCCTGAAGGGTCACGGGTTCAGCCAGTGGACAGAAGAGGACCCTCGAGAGGAACTGCACCGCAGCAGATATGGCCCAGACGGCAGGGCCGTTGGCAAAGTCCACTGGGTGGTGCCCACTGGAATCTGTGTTCGGTAAGCCACACGGCCGGTGATGTCGAGCGCGGTCAATTCCATTCCGTCTTCAGCAGGGGAATGGAAGGAAACCGTTGGCAGGGTTCCGGGATTTGGCGCCACAGAGAAGGAGGCTTCTTGCTGTGCTTCGTGGATGCCCAAGATGTTCTCAGGTGTGGCGAGCGGAACATCCGTCCACAGGTGGTACTCACCTGGGTTCAAATCCGTGGATGCATTCAAGTCGGTCACCTCGATGCTTTCGCCTGAGAAGTAGTCATGCCACGTTCCAGTGTGTTGAAATCCTGGGGTTAGGCTCAAGGCCGTGGTGTTAAAATTGGCCACCACCACCACATTCATGTCGCTCCCGTTCAAGTGGAGACGCTTGCCGTATCCCCAAACATCCCAATTGAAATCAGTGGTTTGAAAGACCGGGTGGTCGCGCTTGAGCCCAGACAAGGCCGACATGACTTGGTAAATTCTGTAGCGAGATGCAGACTCCCTGTAGTCCCAACGAACGGGCTTGGCATCCACACGGCAGTCTTCTGAAATGGTCACGCCATCGCTGCAGGTGTTGATGGAATAGTCGTACCCCAATTCACCAAACTGCCAGATCATTTTGGGTCCGGGCAAGGGGAGGTGGAAGCAAGATGTGGCTTCCATTCTGGCCAAAGCGGTTTGAATCTCTGAGGCGTCGTACCCTCCGCTGCTGTTTCCAAAGGACAGGTTCTTGAACATCAACCGTTCCTCGTCGTGGCTTTCCATATAACTCACTGAACGCGGGTGGTTCCATCCACGCGCTTGCCAACTGGCCCAAGCCAAATTGGACCCATAGCCCATGGCCGCTTCCTGATAGTCATGGGTCACATTCGCCCAAGTCATAAAGCCCAAGTCACTCAGCGCTTTTTCCTCGTTGTTGTCTGTCCAGTGCTCCAGAATCATGTAGAATTCAGGATCTTGACTCCACACGTGGCTGCCGTATTCCGACCACAGGTTGATTCGGTCTTGGTCGTAGCTGCCTCCTGTTCCGTTCCAAGTGAAGCCTTGTGACAAATCCCAGCGCATGCCATCGATGTGGAATTCATCCCGCCAAAAGTCCATCACCCTCTTGGTGAACGCCTGTGTGGCCTCAGCCTGGTGGTCGTAGTCGAAGAAGAAGTCCACTCCGTTGGCAGGCGGGGTCACATTGAAAAACGGATTGTCTGACGCTGGTGCTCCATTTTGCCACCACATCAGGATCTGAGGGTTGGGCCAGTCGCTGTGGTTCATCACCATGTCCAGGATGACCGAAATGCCGCGCTCATGACAAGCGTTCACCAATTCTTGAAGCTTGGCTTTGGGGCCATAGGCTTTGTCCACAGCAAAAAAGAAACTCGGATTGTACCCCCAACTGTCATTGCCATTGAATTCATTGATGGGCATCAATTCCAATGCGGTCACATTCAAAGAAGCGAGGTAGTCCAATGTGTCAATGATGAAATCGAAGGTTCGTTCTTCACTGAAGTCGCGAACCAAGAGTTCATAGATGACCAGGTTTTCTTGGGCAGGCCGGTCGAAATCTCCGTCGGTCCATTCGAAGTCTGATCCGCCTGTCTGAAAGACACTCACGGGCGCCTGCGAATCGGCCTCGTCCGGAAATCCCAACAAAAACGGGTATGTGGATTCTGGAATCCACGGATCGTTCCAGTAGTCGAGTTGCTTTTCGGCATACGGATCGGCATACCGGGCGTCGTTGGGCATGACATGATACTGGTACCGATATTCTTGGGCGGGATTCAGTCCGGAGAGCTCAATCCAAAAACGGTCTCCTTCAGGAGTGACATTCATGAGGAATTCCTGCTGAATCTGCCATTCGGTCAAGTCTCCCACGAAAAACACATGGCTTTTGCCAGGAGCGTAGAGCTGAAGCACCATGGCCTCTCCATCAGCGGAAGGGTTGAGCCCGTCTTCGGTTCCCAATGGAGCCTCGGCCACGGGAGAGTTGACGGGAAGGACCACCACGGTGATGGCGGCAATGGCGGTTTCAGTGCCATTGTTTGCGTGAACCTCGATCACAAAGGACCCGGAAGATTCCGGAACCCATGCCCATTCAATCTGAAGTGCATCATTGGCCTGAAAAAGCGTGTCGTTGCCCAAGATGAAGGCCAAGTCAGCCTGATCACTGGCGGACGCCAAAAGTTGAACTTCCTCGCCAATCACCCCAATCACGCTGCTTTGCTGGGGTTCGAGAAAGACCGCTTCGAATCCGGCATTGCTCAATGGAAGAAACAGGTCCCCTCCATCGGTGTCTCTGCCCACCAGAGATCCATCTCCGTTCCTGAACACCATGGCCAATTGCTCGGCCTCTACGCCTTCGGCGAGTCCAAAGAAATTGGTCAAGGATTGACCACCAAAATCAAAGCTCCAGAGGTTGTTTCCTTCGGAACTCAGCTGCCAATTGGGGTCGGTGCTACCCCAAGGCATAACCACGTTTTGCCAACTGGATGGGGTTTCGCTTTCCGATGTGATCAGGCCAGCATGAATGAAAATTGGAGCCACCCCTGCCAGCTCTTCATTGCCTTCAGCGGCATCGTAGTGCAAAACCACGGGCTCATCAGCAGAAGGGAAGGGCGGAGTGGTCCAAACCACTTGAGAAGTGGCGCTGGTGCATAATAAAAGACCTACGAAAGAGTAGAGCAGGCGCATTCGAGAATCATGGGGTTTTGATAAAGCCTAAGTGTCACTCGTACACCTGGGTCAATCGGGTTTCCTATACGTGTACAATTGAGCGGGCTTGTGCAATACACCTTCCTGCTTTTCATCGAGCGCGACCACATCGGCCATTCGCTTTACAATTTTCCTGAAGTTACGCTTGTCCAGGCGCTTGTTCAGGATGATTTCATGGAGCCTTTGAAATTGACCCAAAGTGAATTTCTTTGGCAACAATTCAAAGATGATGTTGTGGTGGGCTACGTCTTCTTTCAGCTGTTCCAGACCCGCCATCACAATGTCATTGTGGTCAAAAGCCAATCTCGGCATGTCGGACAATGGACACCATTCAGCTCGACTGGCAAAGCTGCTCGGCATGGGACGGTACTCGGCAATGGAGACGAGGCTGTAGTATCCGATGGTCACCACTCGGCGATCTGGAAACGGACGAAATCGCGTGAGCCATTCTTTGTCCTTTTCACCAAAAACACGATCAGGAGCACCAAAGGCATGAAACTGCTTCAGGTAAACCCCCTCCAATGAAGTCAAGTTGGACAAAATTCGGGAGGCAGCTTGGTCCAGGCCTTCGTGCGGAAGCACCAAGTCGCCAGGGACGGCCATGTGAAACCGATCCATCCCCATGTCTTCACCAGGCAAGCCCTGACGTATCAGCAAAACTTGAAGCTTCTCGCCGTCGAACCCAAAAACCACATTGTCGATACTCAGATCAAAGGATGCGGTTTCGCTCATGGTTTGAGGTGAGGTGGAAGGAACGGAAGGCATAGGTTGGTGTCAAAAGTACACCAATTTCATCGTGGCGTTCGCCGATGTACCTTCGCGCCCCTTACCCATGAGCAATATTCAACGTATCGGAGTACTGACCAGTGGAGGTGACGCACCAGGAATGAATGCTGCCATTCGCTCTGTTGTGCGTTCGGCCGTGTTCCACGGCATTGAAGTCACCGGCATTTTTCAAGGCTATGAAGGCCTGATCGAAGGCGACCTCAAGCGCTTACATGCGCGATCTGTGGCCAAGATTCTGGGAAGAGGAGGTACCATTTTGAAAAGCGCCCGTTCCAAGCGTTTCTATGACGCCGAAGGAAGAGCGGAAGCAGCGAAGGTCATTCGCGAAGCCAAAATTGATGGCTTGGTGGTGATTGGTGGAAACGGAACCTTCACGGGTGCCATGAAGCTCGAAGAAGAGCACGGCGTGAAAGTGGTGGGCATTCCTGGAACGATCGACAACGATTTGGCCGGTACCGACTACACCATTGGATATGACACGGCCACCAACACGGTGGTGGAAGCGGTAGACAAAATCCGAGACACAGCGAGCAGCCACAATCGGCTCTTTTTTGTGGAGGTGATGGGACGCGACAGCGGTTACATCGCGTTGAAGACCGCCATTGCGACAGGAGCCATTGCCGTCATGACCCCAGAAGCGGGCATGACCATCGATGACCTCATTGAAATTCTCCAACGCGGCGAGGAATCCAACAAAACGAGTTCCATTGTCATTGTGGCTGAAGGAGACACCAACGGCGGCGCCATGGAGATTGCAGCCAAGGTTCACGCCCGTTTCGACAAGTACGACACCCGGGTGACCGTTTT
>CALKHD010000106.1 GCA_938092195.1 uncultured Flavobacteriales bacterium
TCGATTGACCCTTGCCTCTCTGAGCGGGTGGAGTTCACCGTCACGACAGAGGACGTTTCAAGTCTGGGACAACGTCCAACTGCGGCGCCAAAAAGCCTGCTGAAAATGATCGATGTAATGGGCCGTGAAATCTCACGCCCACAGAACCAAATGGTGCTTCTGATATACTCTGACGGCTCGGTCGAAAAGCGGTTCGTCTCCAATCAAAATTAAGAGACCTCCCCTCTTTTTCGATGGGCCAATCCCTCAATTGGGGCAAGCCACACCAAAGGTCGACAGCGCCATCAAAATGTCGCTCGCAGCCACAAGACCGTCCTCATTGAGGTCAGCTATGCCGCAGTCTGAGCTGCATCCGAATCCCGCCAGAAGGATCAAAATGTCAGCTGCCCCTCGGAGACCATCTTCGTTCAAATCTCCAATGCAGTTGGCTTCATCATCGTCGCAAATGCCATCTCCGTCGGCATCATTGTCGACAATCACACCGTCTTCACACGTTTGGCAAATGCCATCCGTATAGGTGCAGAGTGAATTGTCCGAGTCCGTGGTTGGATTGCCATCGTAGTTGCAAGCTGAGCTGTCTGTACAGCCTGTCACCTCATCCGAATCGCAGACTCCGTCATTGTCTTGGTCATTGACCACCACTCCACCATCCAGGCAAGATTCACAAGGACCGCTGGCATAAATGCAGCTGTCGTCGCTGTCGGTGGCCTCGGGATCAAAGTTGCATGCCTGGTCATCCTGACACCCCGCAATTTCATCGGCATCACAGACTCCGTCATTGTCAGCATCCCTGTCCACCAACACCCCCTCCTCGCAGATGTCACAATTCCCAACCACGTACGTGCAAAGGTCATTGTCGGTGTCAGTAAAAGGCCCGTCGTCATAATTGCACGCCAAGGAGTCTGTGCATCCTGTGACCTCCAGCTCATCGCAAACACCGTCTTCATCGGTATCGTTGTTGCATCTGCCAAGGCAGTCTACCACAGAGACGCCATCGACAATGGTCTCTGGATAGAGGTCCTCCGGCCCTTCACAACCTCCATCGTCTAAGGTGACAAAAGGGTTGTAGTTGCAGGCAAACTCATCTGTACAGCCCGCGCAGCTCGTGTAGTCGCATGACCCGTCGTCATCGGTGGCCTCAACTTCAAAATTGCACGCCTCAGAATCTGTGCATCCCCCCACCTCTTCTTCGTCACAAATGCCATCTCCATCCAAGTCATTCAAACATCCACCTTCACAATTCACATAGGCTTTGCTGAACAGGTCTACCGGGAAAACACAGCTTCCGTCATCAATGAAAGCAGTGCTGTCGTAGTTGCAAGCCTGGCTGTAAGAACATCCTGAACAAGACGTGTAGTCACATGATCCATCCGACAAATAGGCATCCGCATCGTGGTTGCAAGCCGCTGGATTGATGCAACCCGCGCACGACGCGTAGTCACAGCTGCCATCGTCTAGGGTCGCATCCGACAAAAAGTTGCAGGCCAAACCATCGGTACAACCGTTGATTTCCTCCTCATCACAGACCCCATTCTCGTTGGTGTCGTTGTAGCACACACCCTCACAGTCCACATGGACCGATGGGTACAAGTCTTGGATGAAAAGGCAAGTTTCGTTGGATTCCAAGGTGAACACCGCTTCGTAATTGCAAGCCGCTGCATTCATGCAACCATAGCAGTCAAATGTGCAGCTGCCATCCTCGGTGTCCGCATCGGGGTTGTAGTTGCATCCTTGTGGGATGGTGCACCCTGCAACGAGCAGCAGACCGGAGCGGTCTTCTCCGTCAGTGGCCATGCCACTGCCTTCGCATCCGGAAAAGTCGCACGATTCTACTTTGTAGAGGTCGGCATCCGGATCGTAGTTGCAGGCAAATCCCAGCGGACACCCTGCACAAGAAATCAGGTCACAACTGCCATCATCGGTGTTGGCAGAGGGATCAAAATTGCAAGCCTTGGGAGAAGTGCACCCCAAGTATTGACACCCCTGATGAATCGTGGCACAGGCCTCAAAGTTGTCGGCACTGCTGTCCGTGCAACCCGTGATTCTCAGAGCTGGAGAAAAGCTATTGGAGGCACAAAATGCAAGCTGAGTCTCTCTTTCTACACCCGCCAATTGACCCTCCGAATTCGAAAACGTGTTGTTGGTCAAGGTCATCGAAATGGATGACTCTGCCCCCTTCTCAAAAGCAGTGGTATGGAGATTCAGGACACAATTGGACATCGCAAAGGAATCTGAACCTGCCCCTTGGGCCAGCAAAACAGCCTTTCCTCCTGCATTTTCAAATGTGCAATCCTGAATGTCTGTGGATCCAGTATTGCCTGAATCATGGTCAGTTTTGATGCCAATGTTGTTCTCCTTGATCAAGCTGTTTTGAACCGTCAACTGACCGCCGTTCTGCATCAAGGCTTCATCAAACTTGGTGATTTTGACTTCGTTGAGATGGACCGTGTTTCTGGACTTGATCCCCACTTGTCCCGACAAGTCTTGTCCCAACAGAATGCTGTTTCGCAAGGTCAAACCCTCCGCCTCAGCCAGGACTTCTACAGCGTCGTCGCTGATAGGTTGGATTCGAAATCCGTCAATGACAGGGCTTCCCGCCGTCACTGTGATGCCAGGCAAGACAGATTCAACATCTCTATCCTGGGCTGCAAGGCCGGAAATTCCCGCATTGGCACCCAAAAGGGTCAGGCTCTGATCCACTGCAATGACCGCTGAGTCAGCCGACCCAGCTTCCACCTTGATCACCGTATTTTCCGCGGCCGCATCAACGGCACTTTGGACAAACATTCCAGGAAAGACGTGCATTTCTTGGTTGCTCATGTCACACGAAACCAGGGATTCAATCTCCGCTCCAAGGGCAAAGGCAATGGTGCGGATGTGATCGTTGTGCGGCAAAATGCACCCTGTCAAGTCTTCCCCTTCAGCCTCTAGAAAATACTGAAAACCCGGGGCATTCATGCTGATGGCAAAGCCCGGCCCTATGCCCACTGGAGCATCAGCAATTGGGATTTGTACGACCACACCTCCTCCACCAAGACTCTGAGGACCTCCCAAATCCAACTCTCCGTTGAACGAGATCCCTGTGATGTTCTGATCGTAGTAATTGGATTCCATGATCGCGATGTCACCGAATCCATTGTCTGTGCTGGTGATGTTTTCAACCCACACATTGGCGCATGAACTCATGGCCAAGCCAAAACCGATGGCACTGTTGGAGACATTCACGTTCCGAATCACATTCAATTCGGGACCCGTCAGACCATTGAGGTCAATGCAGCTGCGACTGGAATTCAGCACATTAACGTCCTCTATGGTCAAGCCTGTGATGCCTGGCTCGCTGTGGATGGCATACGCGGTATTGACACCACCGCTCATCACCGTGACATTTTTGATGGTGATGTTGTCGCTGGAGAGGGTCAAGCCCCATCCATCCTCTAGTGAAACGTCAATAATGGTGAGCCCGTCGGGATCTCCGAGCAGCACAACTGGCGCATTGAATGCCACGTGCTCCTCGAAACGGGCCGAGGCCAACTGCAACTCATCCCCATTGGCAGCATCGTTCACGGCTTCCTGAATGGTCAAGTAGACCACACCCGAAGTCAAGTTGGTCACTGGAGCCAACGGCGTGGTTTGACCCACGCTCGCAACCGAGCTGGCAACCAAGGCCAAAAAAATCAGGAAACGAGACATATTCGACAATATTTATCGACAAATATAAGCCATTCGTCGATAAATAATAGCGTCATCGGACTTTTTATAGGAATACAGGAAGCAGGCCGCGCACATGCCAAGCGAACTGAACCTGAAAACAACGGGCACAAAATTCACCAGTCACCCATGAATGACGATCCGGTCTGCCTCCTTTGGCCATGCCACTTGAAACGCTAAAAAGAAGGGGTGCGAATCCAATTGGGTGACCTCCGTCCACGCCAAATACCAGCCTGGATACAAGTTGGATCCATGCTGACTTATCTGCTCAATCTTGGATGCAGCGCACAGAATGTCCGTGCTTTCGAGACGTGTATGACGAGAACACGCTGTTGGTGGTCCATTTGAGCTCCCGGTAGTAGGCCAAAGAACTGTACGGTGTGGAGGCCCACCATTTGCCCCGCTCCCCAGCCAAACTGAAGTAGCCGCCACTGGAGGAATTGCGAAAACCTCCGGGGAAGCCATTGAATCCACTGGTGTTCAGGCCATTGCCACTGCCTCTCCACCCTGTCGAAGACTTCAAGGCTTCACCCGCTGTGCTTGTACCCCCCAAATGACTGGTCAATGCCGTCCATTCTGAATGCGTGGGAACATGCCAACCCGCCGGACACAAACCCCGGTCGTCATTGACCGCATACCAATTGTACAGGCGTCCGTATGCCGCCAAAGACTCCACAGGATCACAGGCGTCAAAATCCGGCGATTCTGAGTTGCAACCTGTGTCCTCTCCATACACAGCCGTTGCACCAAAAGATGCCGAGTTCCACTGACTGTCTGTGAGTCCAGAAGGAATGGCATCGCCATTGTCGTAATGCAAGGCCCGCAGGTTCTCCGCAAACCAACATTGATCGCCAATCTGCACCGTAGCATAACCGTAACCGTCGAAGTCCATCAACTCTCCACAAGGCAATGGCGGCGGCGGACACGTGTAGGCAAAGTTGGTGTCAGCCCCCACTTCGAACACGAACCAAGTGTCCACTTGGGCGGCATAAACGCTGTCGTACAAGACGGTGATGCTGACCACATTCACCTCGGTTGGCCCTGGACCGTTGCACACGCCACATTCATCAAATGTGCCGACGCAGGTGTCGATGTCGTCGCAAATCCCATCGCCATCGATGTCCCCTGTGCAGCCGCCATTGCAGACCCCCAAGAAATCCAGGTACGCGCATATCTCGGTGGGGCTGACGTCAAAATTGCAAGCCTCAGGGTCGGTGCAGAGGTCCTCGCTGTCCCAAGTCCCGTCGCCATCTGCATCGATGTCTCCAAACAAACCGAGCAAATCCAACAAATCCCCGATGCCCACAACCCCATCGGCATTTCCATCAAAGGTGTTTGGACATGTCACTTGGGCCGAAAGCGCCCCTGTACATATCACCATAACCCCCAACGCTGCACACCGAAAATGCTTTCGCATTTATATAAGATACGGCCGAAACAGCGATGATTGAACTGAGTCAGCCAAAATGAGCCCTGCATGCCGGCATCTGTGATGGCCCGACAAAGCAGGAGGGCCCGTCAATCGAAAAGAGACTCAATCCTGCGCGGAGCGCTCGTGCAACTTAATGCGGCCCAAGCCGAGTCGGAGGCCTCCTGAGAAACGCAAACCGCTTGGCGGTGGAAACAATGCCGTGGACTCCACGTACGGGCCAGGATAGGAATCGTCCGCCAAGGTGCATCCGGCATACCCATCCAACACCACACTGCCCAGCCTAAATTGGTGTCCAATGTGGAGCGATGCGCCAACAGAAGACCAATCGTCATTGTCAATGAACCCTGTTTCCGTGATGTATTCGGCAAAGCCAAAGACACCAGAAAGCGAGGCATAGGTCCCGCTCAGGGCCTCACCCCGATAAAACCTGACTTGCGGCTCAACAACAAAACCCTCCTTTCTCACCATCAAGGGCTCATACCAAGGGTGATCCGATTCCAAGAACACTTCTTTGCTCAAATAATCCACCTCAAGAGCCAAGCTCAGCCCTTTCACGATGTTCTTCTCCAAACCCAGCCCATAGCGTCCTCGCAATGGGTCCGTTACACTGATTTTCAAAATCGCCTCGCTTTGTGCGGCCGCATTTGAGGCAAACACGCAGAACAAAAAAGCAAACGTCGCTTGTCTTAAAAGCACCATGATTTCACAATCCTTGTTGTTGGACAAATATTGTCCAAACCGCTCCTTTTTTCTCTATCACAAAGCTACCTCACAACTGAGCCATCACGCCTGAGCCACGCGCATAGAAAAATGGCAATCGGCACAGAAAGCCAGCCCAAAAAGGCCATGCTCAACAGCGTGTATCCGCAAGCCACCCCAAGGCCCATGAGCGGATCTATTGGGGCATCTCCCAGTGTTTCACCGAGAAATGCACCCCGCACATAAGTGACACACAAAAAGCTGTACCAGCACAACCAGTGGCTCAGCAAAGCGATGAGCGAGCCCACCCAAACCAACCTGGAGTTTGAAGGAGACTCCCTTCTTTCAATCAGCCAATGGGACAAGGCGTATCCCACAACAAACGAAGCAGACCCCGTGAACAACCACAGGCCTCTCCAGCTCTCCTCCACAAAAACAACGGACGTCATCAAGAGGGCAGCAATGGACGAGATCCCACCAAAAATGAGGGCGAACTTGAGAGAATAGCTGGCGTTCAGCGGCATGGGCACAATGTATGGCCCCAAGTGGCACATCATGCGCGGCCCAACCTACCCTTTCATTCGGGCCTTGACTGCATAGCAATAAGGCAGGTCTTGATGCTCCCTTGACCGGTAGATATACCGACCAGGTTCGCGCTCCACCATGCCTTCCAAAGGATAGGGTGAATGGTCAAACTCCTCAAAAGACAACATGTCAAGCCCTGCGGATTTCAAACAGCGAAAGAGCTCCGAGAGGGAGTGGTTCCACCAACAGGATGTGATGGAGGCCCCTTCCCCACCGTCCGTGTAGGTGCCCTGTTCTGTTTCAATGTCGGGTTGGGCGGTGTAGAAATAGGGAACACGGGCATGTTCATCCAGCAGCCACATGAAGGGGTGGAATTCAACCAGCACCAATTCTCCACCCACCTCGAGGTGTTGGGCCACTGTATCGGCCCATTTCTGGAGGTCTGGAATCCAACCAATGACCCCGTAGGAGGCAAAGACCAGGTCAAACTTCTCGCCCAAATCCAAGGCCATCACATCGCTCAAAACAAAGCGGGCGTCCACCTTTAGCTCCTCCGAAAGGCCCCGCGCAAAATCAATCGCTTTGTCCGAAAAATCGACCCCTGTAGCCTTCGCACCCAAGCGGGCCAAAGACAGCGTATCCAGCCCAAAATGGCACTGAAGGTGCAAGATGGATGTGCCCGCGACGTCCCCGAGCAGATCGATTTCAAACGGCTTGAGTGAAGTCTGTCCTTGCCGGAATCCATCCACATCATAAAAATCAGACCGAACGTGAATCTCGGTGCGCTGGTTCCAAGCCGCTTTGTTCTTTTCTAGAAATGCTGCGAATTCGCTCATGCATCACAAAGATGGGAAGGCACCAAGAACCCATTTCCAAACATCCTCCGCCCCAAATTGGTCCATGGGTATTTCTTCCTTGTAACTTGAGGACCATGATCATCTCTGATTCAGCGCCATGGATGCGCCTCGCCTTTGTGTTTTGGCTCGCGGCGGGCACCCTGTTCTCTGCTGGCGCGCAAGAGGAGGCTGAGATGTTCACCATTTACTTGGTTCGACATTCCGAAAAGGAGCGTGCCTCGGAGGACCCTGACCTCACACCATGCGGGGTGGAACGCTCGGAGAGTTTGCGCAGCTTTTTCGAAAGTGTGCCTTTGGAAGCCGTGTACAGCACCCAATACCAGCGCACCCTCAACACGGCCATGCCCACCGCCAAAGCCAAAGGACTTGAAATCGAGACGTACAACCCTCAGGCCCTCCAAAAAACGGCCGCGAAGCTGTTACAAAACCAACAAGATGTTTTGGTGGTGGGTCACAGCAACACCACGGGCGTTTTGGCAGGATTGCTCGTCCAAGAAGACATCGGCGCATTTGATGAATCGATTTACAATCGGATATACCAAGTCGTTGTTTCAGAGTCAGGTGGGCGGCTTCATGTGATGCACACCGCCTTCCGATGCCCAGAGTAAATCCCAGCATGCGCGCAGGGCAACCCTTTCTCCATTTTTCAGTTCTTACGACATAAGGCAACCCCGTTTCCCCTCACCCATTTTTGCCACTGATGCTCCTCCAACGCCTGTCCTTGTTTGCACTGTCCTTGTCTCTTGGCCACCTCGCTACCGCACAAGTCGAGGTTCCCATTGACAACCATTCGGTGAATGTTTTCGGTCAAGTACAACTCTCCATCCAGGGAGATGCGAGCAAGTATTACGTTTTGGAATCCCAACACAGCCCTTCATTTGAATGGCCCACTTCCATCACCATGGGGGTGAACGGAACGATGGTGATCTCTGAACCCGGAGCCGCCTACCCCGTCGAGAACTACACGGTGTGGGAACATGACATTTCCAACCCTGGCGACACCGATGGCGATGGTGTGGATGACATCACAGAGTACCAGAACATGCCCA